>JAQGII010000316.1 GCA_028291305.1 Caulobacteraceae bacterium | reverse complement strand
CGCCACCTGATGCCGCGCGGCCACGACGAGAATCGCGGGCTGATCGCCACCGCCGAGGACGCCGAGGAGCAGGTGTCGGTGTCCGACCGCTTCGGCCTGTGGCTGGGGTTCCCGCCGATGGACCAGGCCGCCTATCTCGAAGCCGTCGAGCACTACGCCGAGCGGTTCGGCCTGCAGGTCGCCGACCTGCAGACCCGCGCCCTGCAGTGGGCCCAGCTGCGCGGCAGCCGCTCCGGCCGCGTCGCCTGGCAGTTCATCCGCGACCTGGCCGGCGAGCAGGGCAAGAGCCTGCCGCTGTAGCTACCGCGGCAGCGTGTCCGCTAACGACCCATGTCGGCCCTTGGGAAGGTCAGCTTCCTGGAAGCATCGGGTTCGGCTAACGTCGGTTCATGCCGCATGAGTTGCACATACCCGGCCTCCTCGTGGCATTCCTCGTGCCGCCCGCCCTCTGGGGCAAAGCAGTCTGGGCTTCGCCCTACCTAAAGACCTACCGGCATGGTCTTTCGGGCCTTCTGTCGCTTGTGACTGGCCTGCTCTTGGTCGTGGCGATCCAGGGATACGATCCGGGATTCCGCATCTGGCTTACCGGAGCTGCTATTAGCATGGCGGCGATGTTGACCGCCTTGCTTTGGCCGCCCTTGAACGCACCGCTCAGAAGGAAAGTCCGTAAGCGGGCCTGAGCGCAAAGTCTTCTATCCCCCCTTCGCGGGCGTTGGGAAGGTCCGCTGTTGGGCGGCGGAATGCGTGCTCTCCCGCTTGCGGGGGAGCTGTCACGGAGTGACTGAGGGGGCATGCCGGCGCGCGGCGGGGTCAATGGCGCATCTGAACCGTGGCGAGCGGGGCATGCCCCCTCCGGCCATTTGGGCCACCTCCCCCGCAAGCGGGGGAGGACGCCTGCAACGCCCGCAACCCACCCGTTAGCGGCGGGCCGCTGCTAGGCCCCCCTGGCTACTGCGGCAGCACCAGCGACGGGTCGATCGGGCGGGCCTTGTCCTTGTTGCTCGGGGCATAGCGCACCTCGAAGTGCAGTTGCGGCTGATCGACCCCGCCGCTCTGGCCGACCTCGCCGATCTGCTGACCCTGGACGACCGTCTGGCGCATCTTCACGTCGATGTTGGACAGGTGGGCGTAGGCGGTGACCCAGCCGCCCTCGTGGCGGATCAGCACCAGGTTGCCGAAGCCCGGCACCGAATTGCCGGCATAGACGATCTCGCCCGCCGCGGCGGCGTGCACCGGCTCGCCGGCCGGGGCCGCGATGTCCAGGCCGTCGTTGCGCTGGCCGCCGGCCTTGGCGCCGTAGCCCGACAGGAGGGTCCCCCGCACCGGCTGCTGGAAGAAGCCGCGCCCGGCGGCCGCCACGTCGGCGTCGGACGCGCCGGACGGCGTGGAGGCCTCCGGCCTGGGAGCCGGGGTCGGCGCCGGCTGTTGCGGCCGGCTGTAGGGGGCGGTGATCGGCGGGGCGCTCTGCGCCGGCGGCAGGCCCGGCGGCGGGGCCAGGCCGGGCGCCGGGGCGGTCGGCGGGTTGGAGGGCAGCGAGGAATAGGGCGCCGGCTGGGACGGCAGGAAGCCGCTGCGCGGCGCCGGCCGGTCGAGCGGGCCGCCGGGCAGCTGCAGCCTGCGGCCCACGTTCACATGGGCGCCGACGTCCAGGCCGTTGGCCTCGGCCAGGGTCCTGGCGTCCGTGCCGAAGCGGCGGGCGATGGAATAGAGGGTGTCGCCGCGTTTGACCGTGTAGGAGGCGGCGGACGAGGCTGTGGCCGGCGCGCGGCCGGGTAGCTTGATCTTCTGCCCGCGCTTCAGCCGGTAGGGCTTCTTCAGGTGGTTGAGCCTGGCCAGCTCGGCGACCGGCACGCCGGCCTTGTCGGCGATGCTCTGCAGCGTGTCGCGGCGGCCCGCCGTGACCACGCGCGGCGCCTCGGCCCTGGGGGCCGGCGCGGCCTGGGTCGGCGCTCCGTCCGCAGGCAGCCTGATCCTCTGGCCGGCCTTCACCCGGTAGGGCTTCTTCAGGTGGTTGAGCCTGGCCAGCTCGGCGACCGGCACGCCGGCGTCGTCGGCGATGGCCTGCAGCGTCTGGCCCTTGCCCACGGTCACCGACTGCGGGGCCTGCGCCTTCGCCGCGCTGGACGGCGCCGCCTCGGCGGCTTCGCCGGCCGGCAGCTTGATGGTCTGCCCGCGGCGCAGCCGGTAGGGCTTCTTCAGGTGGTTGAGCCTGGCCAGCTCGGCCTGGGACACGCCGGCCTTGTCGGCCAGGCTGGCCAGGGTGTCGCCCCGCCCCACCTTGACCGAACGCGGGGCCGCCTTGGCCGCCGCGGGCTTGCCGGACGCGGGCTTGGCCGAACTGGCCGCCGCCGGCTGGTCGGACGGCGCGGCGCCGGGCAGGGCCAGCTTCTGCCCCGCGTTCAGCCGGTACGGCGGCTTGAGGTTGTTGGCCTGGGCCAGGTCGTCGATCGACACCCCGGCCTTCTTGGCGATCTTCTGCAGGGTGTCGCCCTTGCCGACCGTCACCGGCTCGGCGGCCGGGGCGGCCTTGGGCTCGGCCTTGGCGGGCGTCTTGCCGCCCTTCGCCTTGGTCTTGGTCGGCGCGGCCGGCTCGCCCGACGCCGCCGCGCCGGGCAGCGCGAGCGTCTGGCCGGCGTTCAGCCGGTACGGCGGCTTGAGGTTGTTGGCCTTGGCCAGGTCGTCGATCGAGACGCCGGCCTTCCTGGCGATCTTCTGCAGCGTGTCGCCCTTGCCCACCGTCACCGAAGGGTCCTCGGATGCGGCGGCGAACATCATCACGTCGCGGATGTAGCGCTGGTCGAGCGCCGCGCCCGGCTTGGGCGCCTTGGGCGGGGCCGCCTTGGC
>JAQGII010000295.1 GCA_028291305.1 Caulobacteraceae bacterium | reverse complement strand
CCGACCTTGGCGTTACACCAGATCCGCTCCGCCCTGTAGCGCGGCCGGGATCATAAAAACGAGAGCGGACAGGGGATTGCGCCCTCAGGCGGCGCGCGCGGACAGGCCGACCGGCGGGTTCTAGGCGCTCAATTCCAGCCGCGCGGCGACGGCCGGGCCATAGAGGCCGGGGCGCGCCTCGGCAGGCTCCTCGCGGGGCGGCGCGCGGTGGGGCTGGAGGATCTCCTCGGGGGTGACGAACAGCTCCCAGCGCAGGAACAGGGCGCCGAGGGCCGGGTCGGCGGTCAGCACCGCCAGGGGCGCGGCCAGCACCAGCCCCGCCACCACCGGGATGGCCCAGGCGAAGGTCATCGGCGACACCCAGTAGAGGAACAGTCCCAGCACCACCCCGGCCACGGCGTGCAGGCTGTGATGGCGCAGGGCGTCCCGCCAGACGATGGAGCCGTCCTCGCGCTTCTGGGCGCTCCAGCCGGCGTCGCGGCCGCGCAGGATGTCGAACAGGGCCTTGGTCTGGCTCAGCATCATGATCGGGGCGATCAGGGCCGACAGGGCGGTTTCCAGGAGCACGCTCAGCACCAGCCGGTCCGGCCGCCCCCAGCTCCTGCGCTCGGACGGTTTGGACAGGGTCAGGCCCAGGGCGATCAGGCGCGGGATGAACAGGCAGGTGAAGGTGGTCGACAGCACCCAGCGCAGCACCCGGATCGAGTACATGTCCCACTCGCCGCTGGCCGTCAGGTGGCTCTCCATGGCCATCAGGGCGCTGATCACCAGGAAGCCCAGCCACAGGGGCGACATCAGGTAGCCCAGCGCGCCCTGGATCATGTGGAAACGGCTCATCCAGTGCAGTCCGCGCGCGCCGACCAGGCCCAGATGCTGGACGTTGCCCTGGCACCAGCGGCGGTCGCGGGCGATCAGGTCGGGCAGGGTCGGCGGGCATTCCTCGTAGCTGCCGGTGAGGCGCGGGGCGATGCGCACCGCCCAGCCGGCGCGGCGCAGCAGGGCCGCCTCGACGAAGTCGTGGCTCATGATGTCGCCGCCGAAGGGCCGGCGCCCCTCCAGGGTCGGCAGGCCGGCCTGGTCGGCGAAGGCGCGCACGCGGATGATGGCGTTGTGGCCCCAGTAGTTGCCCTCCGAGCCCCACAGCAGGGCCAGGCCGTTGGTCATCACCGGGCCGTAGAGGCGGCTGGCGAACTGCTGCAGGCGGCCGAACAGGCTGGTGCGGCCGACCAGCCTGGGCGCGGTCTGGATCAGCCCGACGCCGGGGTGGGCTTGCATCGCCGCGGCCAGGCGCGCCAGCGCCTCGCCCGACATCAGGCTGTCGGCGTCCAGCACCACCATGTGGTCGTAGGCGCCGCCGAAGCGGCGCACCCAGTCGGCGATGTTGCCGGCCTTGCGGCCCTGGTTCAGCGCCCGGCGGCGATAGAACAGGCCGCCCTCGTCCTCGGCGCGCAGATGCGCGAAGGCGGCGACCTCGGCGCGGGCGATGTCGGGATCGCGGCTGTCGCTCAACACGAAGACGTCGAAGGCGGCCTGCGCGCCCAGGTCGCGCAGCGACCGTCGCATCGTCCGCAGCCGGGAGAACACCTGGCCGGGGTCCTCGTTGTGGATCGGCATCAGGATGGCGGTGCGCCCGCCGGCCAGGGACCGGGGCAGCGGCGTTTCCGGCTTCAGCTCGGCCAGCTCCGGCTCGTGCGCCACGGCGCCGGCCACCCCGAACAGGGTGATCATCAAGGAGAAGGTCACCCAGCCGAACAGCAGCTCGAACAGGACGAAGGACACCATCTCCAGCGGCGTGAAGCCGTCGATCTGCAGTACGTCGTGGCTGGGGATGCCGGCCGCGACCATGGCCACGGCGGTCAGGGCGAAGGCCAGCGTGCGCCACAGGTCGCATTCGCCCAGGCCGCGCTCGAGCGGACGCACGGTCCGGGGCGGGGCCGTCAGGTCCTGCGCCGCCATCGGCAGCGGGGCTTCGACGGGGAGCCACGCCGGGCCCAGGACCAGGCTTGCAGCCTCGGCCGGTTCGGGCGCGGCGGCTCGCGCCGCCTGCGGGGTACGCGCACAGTCGTCGGTCATGAGATCAAGGGGTCCAAGCCTGGGGCGGATAAGGGGGAGCAAAAGCGGCCTTATTGGGACGGCTTTCGGTCGGCTCGGGGGCCGTCGGATTTTGGCCACGCTTTTGCCGATTAGAAACGCCAACACGCTTGCCCAGAGCCCCGCCCCGGCGGAATGCTGCGCGGGCAGGTGACGATACCGGAGCGCCATGTCCTTCAAACCCGACCGCCGTGATGTCCTGGCCGGCGCGCTGGCCGGCGCGGCCCTGGGGTGGACGGGCCCGGCCCTGGGCGCGTCGCCGGTGGGCGCAGTCGCCCTGGGCCCGTCCCAGCCGTTTTCCTTCGAGCGGCTCAAGCAACGCGCCCAGGCCCTGGCGCGGACCGCCTATGCGCCGTCCAGGTCGCCGGACGCCGATGCGCTGCACGCCGTCGATTACGACGCCTTCGGCCAGGCGGCCTACAAACCGCAGATGGAGCTGTGGCCCGGCGGCCCGCAGCCCGTGCGCCTGTTTCCGCAGGGGCGCTATTTCACCGACCCGGTGGCCATCCATGTGCTGGAGGGCGGCGCGGCCCGCCAGGTGCTCTACAGCCCCGACCTGTTCGACATGCCGGCGGCCCATCCGCTGCGCCGGCTCAAGGCAGGCGGCTTCGCCGGCTTCCGCCTGATGAGCCGGGGCGGGCAGAGCGACTGGCTCGCCTATCTGGGGGCCTCCTACTTCCGCGCGTCGGAGCCGTTCGACCAGTACGGCCTGTCGGCGCGGGGCCTGGCGATCAACTCCGGCGGCCCGGCGCCCGAGGAATTCCCCCGCTTCACCGCCTTCTGGCTGGAGCAGGACGGCTCAGGCGGGCTGGCGGTCTACGCCCTGATGGAGAGCCGGAGCGTGGTCGGGGCCTACCGCATGGACAACCGCCGCGGCCCCGGGGCGGCGACGCAGGACGTGCAGATGGAGCTCTATTTCCGCGCCCCGGTGGAGACCCTGGGCATTGCGCCCCTGACCAGCATGTACTGGTACGGCGAGAACTCGACCGGTCCGCGCCCGGACTGGCGGCCCGAGGTGCACGATTCCGACGGCCTGGCCCTGTGGACCGGGGCGGGCGAGCGGCTATGGCGGCCGCTGGCCGATCCGCCGCGCATCGTCACCAACAGCTACCTCGACCAGGCCCCCAGGGGCTTCGGCCTGATCCAGCGCGACCGCAATTTCGAGGACTACCAGGACGACGGCATCTTCTACGACAAGCGGCCGAGCCTGTGGATCGAGCCCGTGGGCGACTGGGGCCGGGGCGCGGTCAAGCTGGTGCAGCTGCCGACCCAGGGCGAGACCGAGGACAACATCGTCGCCTTCTGGACCCCGGAGGCCAAGGCCGGCGCGGGCAGCGTGATCGCCGCCCGCTACCGCATGCGCTGGATGGCGGACGCGCCGGACGCCGGCGGCGGCCGCATCGTCGCGACCCGCGTCGGCGTCGGCGGGCGGCCCGGCCAGCCGCCTGTGGCGGGCAGCCGCAAATATGTGATCGACGTGGAGGGGCGGGCGCTGGAGGGTCTGACCCGGTCGAGCGGCGTGGACGCCGCCGTCTCAGCCAGCCGGGGCCGGATCGACAACGTCCAGGCCTATCCGGTGGTCGGCGCCAAGCGCTGGCGCATGATGTTCGACCTGAGCGGCCTGGACGGCCAGCCGGCCGACCTGCGCGCCTATCTGCGCAAGGGCGGGCAGGCGCTCAGCGAGACCTGGATCTACCAGGCGTTTCCCTGAGCGCCCGCTTCGGTTAGCGCTCGTCGCAGTGGGTGGCGTTCTTGGCGATGTTGGAGCCGAGCGCCGCGCCGCCGACGCCGCCGATGATGGCGCCGCCTTCACGGCCGCCGCCGCGGGCGACGTTCGAGCCGATCACGGCGCCGGCGATGCCGCCGAGGATGGCGCCGCCGACCTGGTTGCCCTTCTTTTCGTCGTGGCAGGCTTCGCGGTCGGTGCGTTCATATCCGCCGCTATGGCTGGCGTAGTAGCGGTCGTAGGCGCCCCGCCCGTAGCGGCGGTCGTACTCGCGGCGATCGTTTTCGTACTGCGCCTGACGGGCTTGATAGTCGCGTTGCTGGGCTTCGTACTGGGCGTCGCGGTCGTAATAGGGTTGGGCGGTGGCGACGGCGGCCGGAGCGGCGGCCATCACCAGGGCGACCGCGCCCAGGGCGAGGCTGCGCATGCGATATTGGGTGGTCATCTGAAATTCTCGTTGGATTACCAGGGTGGTTCCCCTGGCTAAGGAACGGGTGGGACGCGAATAGGCTCCCCCGCCGCCGGCGACGGCGCGGCTGCACATTGCGGGCGGGGCCGGACCCCGTCTAAGGTTGCCAAGTCAAACCGGCGCCAAAAGCCGGTCGGGAGGAAGAAGTCCATGAACAGCGGCGTTCGCGGCGGCTTGGCCGCGCTCCTGGTCGCGGGAAGCCTCGGCGTCTCCGGCGCGGCCCTGTCGCAGGGCGCCCGCTCGGGCGACGCCCAGGTGCAGGCCGGACATGAGCTGTACAACGCCCGCTGCGCCATGTGCCACGCCGCCGACCTCGGCGGCCATGAGGGCCCGCAGCTCGCCGGGGCCAACTTCCAGGGGCTGTGGGGGCCCAAGGCGCCGGCGCAGCTCGCCGACTACATCAAGGCCAAGATGCCGCCCGGACAAGCCAACCTGTCCGATGAGCAAAGCTTCGACCTGACCGCCTTCATCCTTTCGGCCAACGGCGTGCCGGCCGGCGAGCGCGCCCACGAGCCGGGCGTCGCGGTCGATATCGCCACCTCGATCCGCCTCGCCGCGGCGCGCGGCGCGGCCAGGCCGCCAGGGGCCCCGCAGGCCACGCCGGCCGCCGGCCAGCCGCAGGCCGCCTTCCAGGCCACGGCCCAGCTGTCCGGCGCCGCGGGCTTGACGGTGAAGGGGGTGGTGAAGGCCTACACCCCGGTGACCGACGCCATGCTGGCCAATCCGGCCGCGGCCGACTGGCTGATGATCCGCCGCAACTACCAGGCCTGGAACAACAGCCCGCTCAAGCAGATCAACACCGCCAACGTGAAGAACCTGCGGCTGGTGTGGTCGTGGGCCATGGTCGAAGGGGGCGGCAACGAGCCCTCGCCCGTGGTGCACGACGGGATCATGTTCGTGGCCAATCCGGGCAATGTGATCCAGGCGCTGGACGCCGGCTCCGGCTCGCTGATCTGGGAGAACCGCCTGGGACCGGCGGTGTCCAACGGCCTGGGGGTGGTGCGCAACATCGCCCTGTACCAGGACAAGATCTACGTCGGCGCCACCGACGCCCGCGAGGTGGCCCTCGACGCCAGGACCGGCAAGACGGTGTGGGACGTGCGCCTGGGCGACACGGCCAAGGGCTACGGCAACAGCTCAGGCCCCATCGTCGCCGAGGGCGTGGTTCTGCAGGGCCTCGGCGGCTGCGAGCGCTACAAGTCCACCGGCTGCTTCATCTCCGGCATCGACGCCCAGACCGGCAAGACCCTGTGGCGCTTCAACACCGTGCCCCGGCAGGGCGAGGCCGGCGGCGACACCTGGAGCAACCTGCCCGACGGCGAGCGCGCCGGCGGCGACACCTGGATCACCGGCACCTACGACCCCAAGCTGCACCTGACCTATTGGGGCGTGGCCCAGCCCAAGCCGTGGATGCGCGCCAGCCGCGGCACCGACGGGGCCAACCTCTACACCTCCTCCACCGTGGCGCTCGATCCCAGGACGGGCCAGCTGAAGTGGTACTTCCAGCATGTGCCGGGGGAGAGCTTCGACCTGGACGAGGTGTTCGAGCGGGTGCTGATCGACGTGGACGGCCAGCCGGACGCCTTCACCATCGGCAAGGCCGGCATCCTGTGGAAACTGAACCGCGAGACCGGCCGGTTCCTGGACCTGACCCAGACCATCCACCAGGACGTGTTCGACAGCGTCGACCGCAAGACCGGCAAGCTCCACTACCGCCAGAACCTGGTCGACCAGAAGGTCGGCGAATGGACCAGCCAGTGCCCCTCGTCCGAAGGCGGACACAACTGGCAGGCGGTCAGCTACAGCCCCATGGCCGGCGCCCTGATCATCCCCCTGTCGCAGAGCTGCCAGCGGATGATGGCCCGTCCGGTCACTCACGGCGAAGGCTCGGGCGGCGCCGGGGCCAGCCGCGACTTCCAGCTGATGCCGGGCACGGACGGCAACGTCGGCAAGCTGGCCGCCTATGACGTCGCCACCCTGAAGGAGAAGTGGAGCATCCAGCAGCACGCGCCCTTCCTCACCAGCGTGCTGTCGACCGCCGGCGGCCTGGCTTTCGTCGGCGATCTCAACCGCGTGTTCCGCGCCGTGGACGTTAACACCGGCAAGGAGATGTGGCGCACCGTCCTGCCCACCTCGGTGCAGGGCTTCCCGGTGTCGTTCGCCGTCAACGGCAAGCAGTATATCGCGGTTTCCACGGGCCTCGGCGGCGGCAGCCCGCGCATCGTCCCCGGCCAGATCATCAAGGACATCGCCTACCCCGACCACGGCAACGCGCTCTACGTGTTCGCGGTGGAGTAGGCCGCGGCGCCAGAGCACGTCAGGCGAAAGTGGATGCCGGTTTCGCCGCCCGACGTGCTCTAACGCTATGATTTAGAGCGCCGCCTCGTGCGACATGGCCAGGGCGCCGAGGTCGTGGGACGGGGTCGCGCGGCCTTGCGCCTTGCGCTCGCTGTAGCGGTCCACGAGGTAGTCCGCGCTGCCGCGGGTGAGCAGGGTGAACTTGTAAAGCTCCTCCATCACATCCACCACGCGGTCGTAATAGGCCGACGGCTTCATCCGTCCGGCCTCGTCGAACTCCTGGTAGGCCTTGGCCACCGACGACTGGTTGGGGATGGTGATCATCCGCATCCAGCGGCCGAGCAGGCGCAGGGTGTTGACCGCGTTGAACGATTGCGAGCCGCCGCTGACCTGCATCACCGCCAGGGTGCGGCCCTGGGTCGGGCGGACGCTGCCGATCTCCAGCGGAATCCAGTCGATCTGCGCCTTCAGGATCGCCGAGACGGCGCCGTGCCGTTCCGGGCTGCACCAGACCTGGCCTTCGGACCACTGCGACAGGGCGCGCAGTTCCTGCACCTTGGAGTCGTCGGCGGTGGTCGCGTCCGGCAGGGGCAGGCCGCGCGGGTCGAAGATGCGCGTCTGCGCGCCCAGGCGCTCGAGGATGCGCGCGGCCTCCTCCACCAGCAGGCGGCTGTAGGAGCGTTCGCGCAGCGAGCCGTAGAGCAGCAGGATGCGGGGCGGATGGCCCATGAGGGCGGGGGCCGCCAGCCGGTCCGGCTGCGGCGTGTCCAGGAATTCGGGCTGGAGCGCGGGGAGGGCGGTCATGCGGGCCTGCTGCGAAATGTCTTCTAACTGTCGTATATTTCCAGTAGCATGGAAATATGGAATTGACACTGGCCGTTTCCCGCCTCTCCGCCCTGGCCCATGAGGGCCGGCTGTCGGTGTTCCGCCTGCTGGTGCAGGCGGGCGTCCTGGGCCTGGCCGCCGGGGAGATCGCCCGCCGGCTGGAGGTCCTGCCCAACACCCTCTCGGCCAATCTGAACGTGCTGGCCCACGCGGGCCTGATCCGGTCCCGCCGCCAGGGCCGCTCGATCATCTACACCGCCAACTTCGACCACATGCGCGACCTGCTCGGCTTCCTGGTCGAGGACTGCTGCGGCGGCTCGCCGGAGATCTGCTCGCCCTTGGCCGAGGTGCTGCGCGCGGCCTGCTGCGCGCCCCAGGCATGACGGCGGCGCGCTTCAGCCTGGTCCGCCGGCTTGTCGCCGAAGCCCTCGGCTCCGCCCTCCTGCTGACGGTGGTGATCGGCTCGGGGATCATGGGCGAGCGGCTGGCGGGCGGCAACGTTGCCGTCGCGTTGCTGGGCAACACCCTGGCGACGGGGGCGGGGCTGGTCGTGCTGATCGCCGTGTTCGGACCGATCTCCGGCGCCCACCTTAATCCCGCCGTGACCCTGGTCCTGTTGCTGCGGCGGCAGATCGCGCCGCCGGCAGCGCTCGCCTATGTCGCCGCGCAGGTGGTCGGCGCGGTGCTGGGCGTGTTCGCCGCCCACGCCATGTTCGCCGAACCGATCCTGCAGCTGTCGGCCAGGTCGCGCGACGGCCCGGCCCAGGCCTTTTCCGAATTCGTCGCCGCGTTCGGGCTGCTGGCGACCATCCTCGGCGTCTCGCGCTTCCGGCCGGACTTCGTGGCCGTGGCCGTGGGGCTCTACATCACCGCCGCCTACTGGTTCACCGCCTCGACCTCGTTCGCCAATCCGGCGGTGACCCTCGCCCGCAGCCTGTCCGACACCTTCGCCGGCATCGCCCCGCATTCCGCCCCGCCCTTCATCCTGGCCCAGCTGCTCGGCGCCCTGGCCGCGGCCGGCCTGTTCGGATGGCTTTTGCGAGAGGAGCCCGCCCGTTGAGCGATCCCGACTTCCCGGTGGTCATCTATCACAACCCCGCCTGCGAGACCTCGCGCAACGCCCTGGCGATGATCGAGGCGGCCGGCTATGCGCCCGTGGTCGTCGAATACCTCGAGGCCGGCTGGAGCCGCGCGCAGCTGGAGACCCTGATGGCCGAGGCCGGCGCCCGCCCGCGCGACTTCCTGCGGGACAAGGGGACGCCCGCCGCCGAACTGGGCCTGCTGGACCCCGGCGCCGCCGACGGGCAGATCCTGGCGGCGATGGTCGAGCATCCGATCCTGGTCAACCGCCCCATCGTGGTCACCCCCCGGGGCGTCAGGCTGTGCCGCCCGTCGGAACGGGTGTTCGAGTTGCTGGAGCGGGTCCCGCCCGCCTTCGCCAAGGAAGACGGCGAGATCGTGCGTCCCTAGCGGGGGCGACCCCGCTAGTGCTTCTCGACCGGCAGCAGGTTGCCGACGACGAGGCGGCTCAGCATCCGGCCGTCCAGCGGAAGGATGGCGTCGACGAATCGGTCGCTGGCGGGGGACTCCATGGCCGGAGGCGGCTGCAGCAGGCCCGCGTCCACCTGGAAGGTCTCCTGCACGCCGTCCACCAGCAGGCCGCCGGTTCGGTCCTCGTGCTGGATGACCACGATGACGTGCCGCGACGAGGGCTCGGTGAGCCCCAGTCCCAGCCGGTTGCGCAGGTCCAGCACCGGCACCACCGCGCCGCGCAGATTGATCACCCCCCGGATATAGTCGGGCGTCTGCGGGATCGGCGTCGCGGGGGTCCAGCCGCGGATCTCGCGCACGGTGCGGATGTCGATGCAGAACTCCTGCTCGGCGATCTCGAACGAGATCAGTTCGAGGATCTGTTCCGAAGCAACGGCCATGTCCATCAGTTGGTCCTCGCGTGGGTGGTGAGGTCGGCCAGGTTCACGTCCAGCCGCAGGCCGACGACGAGCGCGTTCGGCGCGTTGCGCAATTGGCCCGGCTGGGTGAAGGGGTCGGGGTTGACGATGTAGGCAAGGTTCGGCTGCACGCGGATGTCGCGCGTCGCCTGCACCCCATAGCTGAGCTCCATCATGGTTTCGTCGGCGGGCGGGCTGCCGCCGGCTCCGCCGCGGATCAGCCGCAGGTTCTCCAGCGCCGCGGCGCTGAAGGTCTGCCGGTTGACGACGAACCCGACGGTGTCGCCGTCGCGGCCGGCGAAGGTGCCCCGCTGGACCAGGCCGAGCTCGAGGAACCGGTCCTCGATCGGCTGGCCCGACGTCCGGGTCATGGCGACGCCGAACAGGGTCAGGCCGCGTTGCGAGGCGGGATCGGGGCGGGTCACCGTCTGCTCGAAGCGGGCGAAGGCGCCTGAGCGGCCGTCGCGGACCGCGTAGGGCTTGCCGCTCACCGCCGCCAGCCCGCCGGCTGCGTCACGCAGCGGGTCGGCATAGTCGGAGTTGTCGTACCAGCCGCCCACTTCATAGGTGCGGGGCAGCGCCCCGTTGGCCGAGCCGGTCGTGTAGCCGAGCGTGAACGGCGCCACCACGCCCGTGGCCCCGGACGTGCTCCAGTCCAGCCCGTGGTCGCTGTTCCCGCCATGGCTGGGGTTCACCTCATAGGCCCCGGCGTGGACATCGACCTTGGGCGTCAGCCAGCCCTGGACGTGGCCGCCCCAGCTGGAGACGGGCCACATGGTGAAGCCGCTGGTGCGGGGAGCGAAGATCGGCGTCCCGCAGGCGGAGTTGATCTGGAAGTTGGCGCACAGGGGCGAGCTCAGGAAGCTGAGATTGGCCACGGTGCGGCCGCCCTCGACCACGACCCGCCCATCGAACAGGGACTGCTCGATGGTCAGCCGACCGAGCCGCGCGTTCTCGGCGCCGTAGACCTCCTGGACCGAGGTTCCGCCGCCGATGGAGTCCTGGGCGAGGTTGCGGCCATGGCGGTCGACGGCGGCGACGTGCAGGGTGGCGCCCGCCAGGCCGGCGGCGCGGCCGAGGTCGACATCCGCTCCCAGCACGAGCTGGCCGGCGTAGTCCTGGCCTTGGCGCAGGCCCCCGCTGACGTTGGCGGCCGCTTCGCCCGTATAGCTGGCGATCCAGGCGACGGCCCCGGCCTCAGGGTTGGCTTGCGCCTGGGCGGCGGGGGCCCAGGCGAACCCGGCCGCCGCCGCCAGGGCGGGGATTGATCCGACGAACCGGGACATGCTCAGAACTCTTCCCAGCCTTCGGGAGCCAGGGCGGCGGCTGCGCCGCCGCCGGCGAAGGCCGCCACTTTCGCGCGCGCCTTGGCCACCGGATTGCGGCCGGGGGCGTGGCGGCCCGCGTCGGCGAGCTCCGGACGGGCGCCCGACCCGCGCGTGTCGCCGATGTGGAAGCGCGACATCAGCGTGGCCAGCTCATTGGCCTCGGACTTCAGTTTCGCCGCCGCGGCGGTCGATTCCTCGACCATCGCCGCGTTCTGCTGGGTGACCTGGTCCATCTGGTTGACGGCGGTATTGACCTGGCCGAGCCCGGTGCTCTGCTCCATGGCCGACTCCGCGATCTCCGAGATCAGGGCGTCGATCTCGGTGACCTTCTTGACGATCGCCACCAGGGCCTCGCCGGTGTCGCCGACCAGCTGCACGCCCCGCTCCACCTGGGACGAGCTGTTGCTGATCAGGGCCTTGATCTCCTTGGCCGCCTCGGCGGAGCGTTGCGCCAGGGCCCGCACTTCCTGCGCCACCACGGCGAAGCCGCGGCCGGCGTCGCCGGCTCGCGCCGCCTCGACCCCGGCGTTGAGCGCCAGCAGGTTGGTCTGGAAGGCGATCTCGTCGATCACGCCGATGATCTGGGTGATCTGGCTGGAGCCCTGCTCGATCTCGGCCATGGCGGTGACCGCGTCGCGCACGATCACGCCCGACCGTTCGGCGTCCAGCTTGGCGCCGGAGGCGGCCGACGAGGCCTGTTTCGCGCCGTCGGCGCTGCGCTTCACCGTCGCCGTGATCTCGTCCAGGGCCGCGGCGGTTTCCTCCAGGCTGGCCGCCTGCTGTTCGGTGCGGCGCGAGAGGTTGTCCGAAGCCTGACTGATTTCCTCGGTGCCGGCGCGCACGCCCTGGGACGTGGTGGTGATGACCTTCATGGTGTCCTGCAAGCGGGCCATGACGTCGTTGAAATCGGAACGAAGCTGTTCGTAGGCGGGCGGGAAGCTTTGGTTCAGGCGGAAGGTCAGCTCGCCGGCCGACAGCTTCTCCAGCCCGCCGCCGATCGCCTGGACCACGAACGCCTGCTGCTGGGCTTCGGCCGCACGCTCCTGTTCGTTGCGGGCGCGTTCCTCTTCGGTCCGGCCGCGCTGGGTGACCGCTTCCTGCTCAAGGCGCAGCTTCTCGATCGCGGCTTCCTTGAACACCTGGACCGCGCCGGCCATCTGGCCGATCTCGTCCTTCTGCTCCAGGGCCGGGACGTCGATGTCGTTGCGGCCGGCCGCCAGCTGTTTCATCGCGCCGGTCATCGCCGAGATCGGATCGCCGATCGAGCGGGACAGCAGCCAGCACATGGCCGCGACGCTCAACCCCGCGACCAGGCCGCCGATGATCAGCGACACCTGCGAGCGCTGAAGGTCGGCCTGCAGCTTCGCCGACCGGGTGGTCAGCAGGGCGCTCTCGGCGCCGCGGATCTCCGCCAGCTTGGCGCGGATCGCGTCCATGCCCTGCTTGCCCGCCCCGGACCGCTCCATGTCGCGCGCAGCTTCCATCGTGGTGGGGTTGGACATCAGCCGAAGCTCCATCCCGGCCACGTCGTTCCGCCACTTCTGCGCGCTGTCGCCGAGCTCCTTGAGCCGGCCCTGCTGCACGGGGTTGTCGCTGGTCAGTTCGGTCAGCTTGGCGAGGTTGGCGTCGAACGCCTGCTTGCCGGTCTCGAAGGGCTGCAGGAAATTCTGTGCGCCCGAGAGCAGATAGCCCCGGACGCCGGTTTCCTGGTTGACCATGGCCGCGCCGGCCGCGTCGGCCGCGGTCAGCACTTCATAGGTGTGGGTATTCCACTTGGTGGCTTCCTTGACCGAGGCGGTAGCCTGCATCGACAGGCCAGAGGCGACGGCGGAGATCAAGAACACCGCGCCGAAAGCGACCACCAATTTCATACGTATATTGAGCTGAGCCAACATTGCTCTCGCGCCCCCGTTGCGAGTGTCCAAAACCCCCAGGCGTCACCCCCGTTTGAATTCTGGAGGCCGCCGTCGTCCTGAAAAAAACAGCCAGAACTTAACAAATGTTTACAGTAAATAATGGGCGTTTCTACTTTACCGACCGGCGTGGTCGGTGCGGAACTAAGTTATTGAAAGTGCTGGAATGGATACGATGACCTAAATTGTCAGAGAACGAGCGGGAGAGGCGGCTAAATTTGCAGGAACTACATCCCATGGCCAAATATAGCCATGGACGAATAGCCATATGGCCGGGGCTGGGAGATGGTCGGATGATTGGCCGCCGAGGGGGCTGGGCGGCGAATGGCTATGCAGGTGGATAGGCCGGGCCAGCTGCGGCCGCCCCCGGGTCTGTCGAGACGGAGGCTATGGCGGCAACAGCCTGGCCGCGGCCGCATCGCGCCAGTCGGTCAAGGTCTGGGTTTGAAAGTCAGGACCGCCGGATGGCGCCGTATGGACCGATCCGGGCGATGAAGAGTGGTGCCGCCTAGGTGACTCGAACACCTGACCCCCGCATTACGAATGCGGTGCTCTACCAGCTGAGCTAAGGCGGCCCGCGGGCGCCCCATCAGTCTGGGCGTCCGGAGGCGGCCTATTTACCGGGGCCGCCGCCGCTTGCCAAGCGCCCGCGCGGGCTGGACGCATTCTTCCCATGCGCGGATGCATTGGATGTCGGGGGCGACGGTTCGGGGGATTCAGTACGTCTTGGACGTCTCCACCCATATGGGTGATCTACTGAGGAATTGGTTCAGCAAAAGTCGTATATGGGTGTGGATCGTCAACAACTACTGCGCCAAAGACCTTTCAGTAAAAGTCGTATATGGGTGGAGAGGTCAACAATTATTGAGAATAATCGCCAAATGCGGCCGGGATATTCTCGACAGATTCTCGATCAACGTGACGAGCCAGTTCGAAGGACTTGGAAGATATCATCTTTGATGAATCATTTACACGAATGTCCGAAGGACGTCCGCCTCTGGCGGACCCTGTGAACCCCCTCTCAGGCGTAGATCGGTGAATGCCCGTCTTATGCCCCTTCGACCCGAGGGCGACGTTCGCTACAGTTGCCCCGAACGACGCTGCGCCCTGTGGAGACATGCCGCCCAGGCGATCTTCCTATGTTTGGTTTTTCGCAGGGCTTGGAAGCGCCAAATGCCGGGCCTTTTCGAGTTCGCCAAGCTGTCGAGGCTCAAGGGCTTGACAAGATCTCGCGGAAGACCGCCAGCAGATTGGCGGAGACGAACGGCTTTTCCACCGTCCAGCACCGTTCCAGGGGAGTCCATTTGGGGCCCAGCGCCCGCTCGGTCATCAACACCGCCGCGCCGCGCCAGCCGGTTTTCCGCACGACACTGAGAAACGCCCCAGGGTCCGGCGAGAGCAGCTTGAAATCCACAATCAGGTGAGTGTCCGCGCCCAGAGGCAGTGACAAAAGGCCGAGGCCGGGGTCGTGAATCGTTGGCACAAAATCATGGGCGTAGAGCATCGACTCCAACGACAGAGCCAGCGCGCTGTCCGCGGCGACGATCAGCGCCGAAACCGTCTCAGTTGGGAGTGTGTCGCCCTTAGTCATTTTCTGTGTCGATACCGGGCCCCCAGTGGGCACGCCGAGGCTCGAATCTGGGCCGGTGGGCGCGGCGCTGAAATATCGTAGTTATGCGTAGGTTCTCGTGGCCTCCGAGGCTGAATTGCCCGCCGGACTTAAGGTCTTTCTCTGGCCACATAATTATTTCGGCGCTTTTATCCCATTCACTTATCTGATGTATTGATCCTGCGGCGGGGGGCCCGCGGTGAAGATTTATCATGAAGTTAATCCCATAAACTGGCGAGAGTTCAGAATCGGGAAAAAATTCTCGGTCAAATCGATATATTTTGTTCTTTTTTTATCTGCCGCCCAAATCCTTATTGGCTTGTCTATTCTTTCAAATTTTCAGATTTGGCCCGCCCCGGTTGCCGGGCCAATTTCCCAATCCGCCGCGATTCAGCCGATGGGAGCGCTCATCCTTGTCCTGAGCGGCGGCGCCCTCGCGGCGG
>JAQGII010000254.1 GCA_028291305.1 Caulobacteraceae bacterium | reverse complement strand
GGCATTTCAGACACCTCGGTTCTCGCGAGCCATGCCCCATCCTGATCCTACAGCGCGAGGCAACGAGGTTTCGCGGCGGCCGAGAGGCCATCCCGGCAAGGTTGCCGGGACTTCATACAGGACATCGACGTCCGCGCGGGGATCGCACCCCGGCGGGCGTTTTTTCGTTTTGGAGGGTCGCATGTCGCTCAAGGCGATGCTGAAATCGGGCCACACGCCCACGCTGTTCGCGTCTTTCCTGTATTTCGATTTCAGCTTCATGGTCTGGGTCCTGCTCGGGCCGTTGGCTGTGCTGATCGGCTCGGATCTGCATCTCAACGCTGCGCAGAAGGGCCTGATGGTGGCCACGCCGTCCCTGGCGGGGGCGGTGCTGCGGGTGGTCAACGGCCTGTTCGTCGATCGCTTCGGCCCCAAGAAGACCGGCATCGTCAGCCAACTGCTGGTCATGGCCGGGCTGTTCGTCGCCTGGCGCTTGGGGGTGCACAGCTTCGAGCAGGTCCTGCTGCTGGCGGTGGTGCTGGGCGTGGCCGGAGCGGCCTTCGCCATCGCCCTGCCGATGGCCTCCAGCTGGTACCCGCCCGAGCATCAGGGCCTGGCTCTCGGCATCGCCGGCGCCGGCAACTCCGGCACGGTCCTGGCGTCGCTGTTCGCCCCCGCCCTGGCGGTGGCCTTCGGCTGGACCAACGTGCTGGGCATGGCGTTGATCCCGCTGGTGGTCGCCTTCGTCGTCTTCGTCGTCCTCGCCCAGGATAGCCCGCGCCGTCCAGCGCCAAAGCCTGCCGCCGCCTATCTGAAAGTGCTCAGCCGCGGCGACGCCTGGGGCCTGATGGGCCTTTACGGCGTGACCTTCGGCGGTTTCGTCGGCCTGTCCTCGTCGCTGCCGATCTACTTCCACAGCGAATACGGCCTCAGCGCCGTCACCGCCGGCCTGTTCACCGCCGCCTGCGTCTTCGCGGGCTCGATGGTCCGTCCGATCGGCGGGGCCCTGGCCGACCGCTTCGGCGGTGTGCGGACCCTGACCGTGGTGCTGGCCGTCGCCGCCCTGGCCATCGGTGTCGTCAGCATCGGCCTGCCCAGCCTATTCCTGGCGCTCGGCGCGTTCATCGTCGGCATGCTGGCGCTCGGCATGGGCAACGGCGCGGTGTTCCAGCTGGCGCCGCAGCGCTTCAGCGGCGAGATGGGCCTGGTCACGGGGCTGGTGGGGATGACCGGAGGGTTCGGCGGCTTCTACCTGGCCTCCAGCCTAGGCCTCTCCAAGCAACTCACCGGCAGCTATCAGGCGGGCCTGCTGATCTTCGCCGGCCTGGCCTTCGGCGCCCTGCTGGGGATCAGCGCGGCGCGCAAGCGCTGGACCGCGACCACCCTCGCCGAAGCGCAAGCGTAAGGCCCCCCGCCATGACAAAGCAAAGACTTGTCGTTGTCGGCAACGGCATGGCCGGGTGCCGGGCGGTGGAGGAGGTCCTCAAGCGCGACCCGGACCGCTACGCTGTGACCATCTTCGGCGCCGAGCCGCGGGTGAACTACAACCGGATCATGCTGTCGCCGGTCCTGGCGGGCGAGAAGGCCTTCGCCGATATCGTCATCAACGACGAGGCCTGGTACCGCGACAACGGCATCGTCCTGCACGCCGGCCGCGCCGTCACCGGGGTCGACGCCGGGCGCAAGGTGGTGACGGCCGAAGGCGGGCTGGAGGTCCCCTACGACGTCCTGCTGCTGGCCAACGGCTCGGACCCGGTGCGCCTGCCCCTGCCGGGCGCCGACCTGAAGGGCGTGGTCACTTTCCGCGACCTGGACGATGTCGACGCCATGCTGGCGGCGGCGGAGAGGCCCGGGGCTACGGCCGTGGTGATCGGCGGCGGCCTGCTGGGCCTGGAAGCCGCCTACGGCCTGGCCAAGCGCGGCATGGACGTCACCGTCGTGCACCTGATGGACGTGCTGATGGAACGGCAACTGGACGAGTCCGCCAGCTATCTGCTGACCGAGGCGCTCGCGGCGCGGGGGGTCCAGACGGTGCTGGGCGCGCAGTCCGAAGCCATTCTCGGCGAGGACGGCCGCGTGTCGGGCCTGCAGCTCAAGGACGGGCGGGTCCTGCCGTGCGACATCCTGGTGATGGCCGTGGGCATCCGTCCCAACGCGGCCCTGGCCAAGGCCTCGGGGCTTGCGGTCAACCGGGGCGTGGTGGTCGACGACCAGATGCGCACCTCCGATCCGGCCGTGTTCGCGGTCGGCGAATGCGCCGAGCACCGCGGCGTGGCCTATGGCCTGGTGGCGCCGATTTGGGAGATGTGCCGCGCCTTGGCGCAGACTCTGACGGACGGGGAGGGCGCCTACGGGGGCTCGGTCCTGTCCACCCGGCTCAAGGTGTCGGGCGTGGACGTGTTTTCCGCCGGGCGGTTCGCAGGCGGAGAAGGATGCGAGGACATCGTGTTCCGCGACGCCGGGCGCGGGGTCTACAAGCGGCTGGTGCTCGAGAACGGCAGGATGGCGGGCGCCGTCCTGTTCGGCGACGCCGCCGACGGCAACTGGTACTTCGACCTGATGCGCTCGGGCGCTGACGTCTCCGACATCCGCGAGACCCTGGTGTTCGGCCAGGCCGTCACGGAGGGCCTTCGGGGCCTGGACCCTAGCGCGGCCGTTGCGGCCATGGCGCAGACCGCCGAGGTCTGCGGCTGCAACGGCGTGTGCAAGGGCGCGATCGTCTCGGCCGTCACCGACCAGGGCCTGACCACCCTGGACGCGGTGCGCGCCGTGACTAAGGCCTCGGCGTCGTGCGGCTCATGCACACCGCTGGTGGAGCAACTGCTCAAGCTGACCCTCGGCGACGGCTTCCAGGTCCAGACCGGTCCCAAGCCGGTCTGCAAATGCACCGCCCACGGCCACGACATTGTGCGCCGGCGGATCGTCGCCGACAGCCTGAAGTCGATCCCCGCGGTGATGCAGGCGCTGGAATGGACCACCCATGACGGCTGCGCCTCCTGCCGGCCCGCGCTCAACTACTACCTGCTGTGCGCCTGGCCCGGCGACTACCGCGACGACAAGCAGAGCCGCTTTATCAACGAGCGGGTCCACGCCAACATCCAGAAGGACGGCACCTATTCGGTCGTCCCGCGCATGTGGGGCGGGATGACCTCGGCGAGCGAGCTGCGCGCCATCGCCGACGTGGTCGACAAGTTCGCCATCCCCGCCGTCAAGGTGACGGGCGGCCAGCGCATCGACCTGCTGGGCATCAAGAAGGACGACCTGCCCGCGGTCTGGTCCGACCTCAACGCCGCTGGCATGGTGTCGGGCCACGCCTACGCTAAGGGCCTGCGCACGGTGAAGACCTGCGTCGGCTCCGAATGGTGCCGCTTCGGCACCCAAGATTCCACGGGCCTGGGCATGCGGCTGGAGAGGTTCATGTGGGGCTCGTGGACCCCGGCCAAGGTCAAGCTCGGCGTCTCGGGCTGTCCGAGGAACTGCGCCGAGGCCACCTGCAAGGACATCGGCGTGGTCTGCGTCGACAGCGGCTACGAAATCCATGTCGGCGGCGCGGCGGGCCTGCACATCCGCGGCACGGAGCTCCTGACCAAGGCCGCCAGCGAGGACGAGGCGGTGTGGATCATCTGCGCCGTGGCCCAGATGTACCGCGAGCAGGGCTGGTACCTGGAGCGTATCTACAAGTGGATGGACCGGGTGGGGTTGGACGCCATCCGCGCCGAGATCGAGGACCCCGAGCGGCGCCGGACCCTCTACGACCGCTTCTCCTACTCTCAGCGCTTCTCCCGCATCGACCCCTGGGCCGAGCGGGTGGCCGGCCGCCACACCGAGGAATTCAATCCGATGAGCCGCCGCCTGGAGTTCGCGCCTGCATGAACGCGCTCGCGAAGGACATCGCCGCCTGGCCCGACACGCACTGGACGGACGTCGGCGCCGTCACCGACATCCCGCTGCGCGGCGCCCGGCGCGTGCCCACCCCCAGCGGCGACATCGCCGTGTTCCGCACCGGCGACGGCGCGGTCTTCGCCCTGCGCGACGCCTGCCCGCACAAGGGCGGGCCGCTCAGCCAGGGGATCGTGCACGGCCACGCCGTGGCCTGCCCGCTGCATGGCTGGAACATCGACCTGGCCTCAGGCGAGCCCACCGGCGCCGACCGGGGCAAGGGCTGCGCGCCCGCCGTGCCCCTGAAGGTGCTGGACGGCCGCGTGCTGCTGGCCGCCTTTGCCGCGCCGGACTGACGATGGCCGACGGCAGCGCCCTCCCGCCCGCCGTTCGCACCACCTGCCCCTATTGCGGGGTCGGCTGCGGCGTGAGCGCGCGCGGGCAGGGGCGGGCGGTGGCGGTGGCTGGAGACCTGGCCCACCCGGCCAATCTCGGCCGGCTCTGCTCCAAGGGCGCGACGTTGGGCGCTACGGTGGGGCTGGACGGCCGACTGCTGGAACCGATGATCGGCAAGCGGGCGGTGGACTGGCCCACCGCGACCCAGTTCGTCGCCAACGCGTTCAAACGGACCATCGCTGAGCACGGCCCGGATTCGGTGGCCTTCTACGTTTCCGGTCAGTTGCTGACCGAGGACTATTACGCGGTCAACAAGCTGATGAAGGGCTTTATCGGGTCGGGCAACATCGACACCAATTCGCGCCTGTGCATGGCCTCGGCCGTGGCCGCGCACAAGCAAGCCTTTGGCGCGGATCTCGTGCCCGGCTGCTACGAGGACCTGGAGCTGGCCGACCTGGTCGTCTTCTCCGGTCACAACGCCGCCTGGACCCATCCGGTGCTGTTCCGGCGCATGGAGGCGGCGCGGGCGCGCGGTCAGCGTCAGGTGGTGATCGACCCGCGCCGCACCGACACGGCCGAGGGCTGCGACCT
>JAQGII010000248.1 GCA_028291305.1 Caulobacteraceae bacterium | reverse complement strand
TGAACGTGCCGCGCTCGAACGCCTGGTCGTTGCGCTTGTATTGCTGGGCCACCAGGTCGGCGAGCATCTTCTTCTCGTCGACCCTGTCCCCCACCGCCAGGGTGAAGGTCATGGCGGTGTAGGTCTCGACCGAGCCGATGCCGTAGATGCAGGAGACCGAGGCCACGACGATGACGTCGTCGCGCTCCAGGATCGCGCGCGTGGCCGAGTGGCGCATGCGGTCGATCTGCTCGTTGATCGAGGAATCCTTCTCGATGTAGGTGTCGGTCCGCGGGACGTAGGCCTCGGGCTGGTAGTAGTCGTAGTAGCTGACGAAATACTCGACCGCGTTGTCGGGGAAGAAGCTCTTGAACTCCGAATAGAGCTGGGCGGCGAGGGTCTTGTTGTGCGCCAGGATCAGGGCCGGCCGCTGGGTCTGCTCAATCACCTTGGCCATGGTGAAGGTCTTGCCCGAACCGGTGACCCCCAGCAGCACCTGGTCGTCGTCGCCCCGCTCGACGCCTTCGGACAGGTCGGCGATGGCGGTCGGCTGGTCGCCCGCCGGGCTGTACTCCGACACCAGCTTGAACCGCCGCCCGCCCTCCGACTTCTCCGGCCGCGCGGGCCGGTGCGGCGTCCACAGCATGGGCGCGATGTCGGTCACGAACTGGGCGGAGACTTCGCTGAAGCCGGGGGTGGGAGATGCGGAACGGGGCATGAACGGGAAGGTAGGGGCTCAAGGCGGCGGTGGCTAGGCCTGCGACGCCGCGATGCGCCCAGGAATGGCGGCAACGGGGAGGCGTGACGCCGCCCCTGTGCTTTGACACTCTGGCTTCATGTCGAGTCCCGCAGCTCCCCTTGCCGCCCGCATCGCCCCCTGCGGTCCCGTTGTCGACGCCGCGGCGGCCATGCGGGCGCATGAGGCGCTGGCGCCCAAGGCGGGGGAGGGCGGCTGGGGCGAGGCGCTGGAGGCGGCGTGGCCGGCCCTGGCGCCGGTGTTCGCGGCCTCGCCCTATCTGACCGGCCTGGCGCGGCAGTCGCCGGAGCGGCTGCGCAAGGTCCTGGCCGAGGCGCCGGACAAGCGGCTGGCCGCCATCCTGCGCGAGACGGCGGCCCTCGAAGCCACGCCCGGCGACACCGACCTCGTCCGCGTCCGGCTGCGCCGGCTGAAGGGCGACCTGCACCTGCTGACCGCTCTGGCCGACCTCGGCGGCGTGTGGGGCCTGGACGCAGTCACCTCGGCCCTGACCCGGTTCGCCGACGCGGCGGTGCGCGCGGCCCTGGCCGCCGCGGCGGCGGTCGAGGCGGAGCGCGGCCGGCTGCTGCCGGCGGACGGCGGCGAGCGCGGTCCGGTCCCCGGGCTGTTCGTGCTGGCCCTGGGCAAGCACGGGGCGCACGAGCTCAACTACTCCAGCGACATCGACATCTCCGTCTTCTACGACCCCGCACGGCTGCCTCTGGTCGAGGGCGTCGATCCCGGCCAGGCGGCGGTGCGGCTGACCCAGGGGACGGCGGCGCTGCTGCAGGAGAGGACGCCGGACGGCTATGTGTTCCGCGTCGACCTGCGCCTGCGGCCCGACCCGTCGTCGACGCCGGTGGCGGTGTCGGTCCCGTCCGCCGTCGACTACTACGAGACCGTCGGCCAGAACTGGGAGCGGGCCGCCTTCATCAAGGCCCGGGCGGTGGCCGGCGATCCGGTGGAGGCCGCGGCCTTCCTGGACGAGATGCAGGCCTTCGTCTGGCGGCGGAACCTGGATTTCGGGGCCATCGCCGACATCCATGCGATCAAGCGCCAGATCCATGTGCACAAGGTCGACGACCGGCTGTCGGCGCCCGGCGCCAACCTCAAGCTCGGCCACGGCGGCATCCGCGAGATCGAATTCTATGTGCAGACCCAGCAGCTGATCCTGGGCGGGCGCGACCCGTCGCTGCGCAGCATCCGCACGGTGGACGCCCTGCGCGCCCTGGCCGCCTCCGGCCATGTGGCGCCCGAGGCCGCCGAGGAGCTGGCCGCCGCCTATGGCGAGCTGCGCGCCCTGGAGCACCGGGTGCAGATGCTCGACGACGAGCAGAGCCACCGGTTGCCCGAGGCCGACGCCGAGCGCAGGCGGGTGGCGGCGCTCGCCGGGCAGAAGTCGCTCAAGGCCTTCGACGCCGGCGTCGAGACGCTGCTGCGCCGGGTCAACGCCCGCTACGGCGAGCTCTTCCCCGAGGAGGAGCCGCTGTCCTCGTCCTTCGGCAGCCTGGTGTTCACCGGGGTGGAGGACGATCCGGAAACCCTGCTGACCCTGGCCCGCATGGGCTTCTCGCAGCCGGCGCAGGTGGCCGAGACGATCCGCGCCTGGCACCACGGCCGCATCGGCGCCACCCGCACCGAGCGCGGCCGCGAACTGTTCACCCGCCTGGCCCCGCGCCTGCTGGACGCCCTGCAGGCCTCCGGCGCGCCCGACGCCGCCTTCCTGCGCTTCGCCGACTTCTTCTCGGGCCTGACCTCCGGCGTGCAGATGCAGTCGCTGTTCCTGGCCCAGCCGCGCCTGTTCCAGCTGATCGTCGACGTGCTGGCCTTCGCCCCGCAACTGGCCCGCACCCTGGCGCGCAATCCGGCGGCGATCGACGCCATGCTCGACCGCGACTTCTACGACGGCCTCGACCGCGACGACGTCGTCGCGCTGGAGAAGGCGGCGGCCGACGCGGGGCGCGAGGAGGGCGGCTTCGAGGCGGCGATGGGCGCCGTGCGCCGCGCCCACCGCGAACAGGCGTTCCGCATCGGCGTGCAGATCCTGTCCGGCGCCGCCAGCGCCGACGACGCCGGCCGCGCCTTCGCCGACCTGGCCGACGCCTGCATCCGCGCCCTGGCGGCGGCGGCCCTGGCCGAGGTCGAACGGATCGGCGGCGCCTTCCCCGGCGAGGTGGCCGTGGTGGCCCTGGGCAAGGCCGGCTCGCGCGAGATGACGGCGGGTTCCGACCTCGACCTGATGACCCTCTACCGCCCCGCCGGGCCGGGGGCGCAGTCGGCGGTCAAGGGCTGGGCGCCGGAAGCCTTCTACGCCCGCTTCACCCAGCGGCTGCTGGCCGCCCTGTCGGCGCCGACGGCGGAGGGCGGCCTCTACGAGGTCGACCTGCGCCTGCGGCCCTCGGGCACCCAGGGGCCGGTGGCGGTCAGCCTGAACGCCTTCGAGGGCTACTACGCCAGGGAGGCGGAGACCTGGGAGTACCTGGCCCTGACCCGGGCGCGGGTGGTGTGGTCGTCGTCGCCGGGGTTCGCCCAGGTCGGCGAGGCCGCCATCGTGGCGGCGCTGCGCCGCCCGCGCGACGCCGCGCGCACCGCCCGGGACGTGCGGGCCATGCGCGCATTGATGGAGAAGGAGCGGCCGCCCGCCGGCGTCTGGGACCTCAAGCTGTCCCGGGGCGGGCTGGTCGACGTGGAGTTCGCCGCCCAGTTCCTGCAGATCGTCCACGCCGCCGCCGGCGGACCGCTGCATGTCCACACCGGCGACGCCCTGGCGGCCCTGCGCGCCGCCGGCCTGGCGCCGGACCAGGCGGTCGACGACCTGGAGGCGGCCTGGCGGCTGCAGCAGGACCTGTCGCAGGTGCTGAAGGTGGCGCTGCCGGAAGCCGAAGACCCGTCGCAGGAGCCGCCAGCCCTGCGCGCCCTGCTGGCCAAGGCCGGGCATGCCGAGGACTTCCCGTCGCTGGCCGAGGCGCTCAAGGCCCGCCGGGCGGCGGCCAGGAAGGCGTACGAGGGGCTGCTGGCGTAGTAGCCGGCGCGGCGCTGCGGCGGCTTTGCTTGGCCGGCGGCCCGGACGATCTCCAATTGCTGTAGAAATCTGCTGTATAGATTTTTTGGACGGCCGCGCAGCGTCGATCTCAAGTCATCGACGGCGGCGGCCAGGCATAGGCCAAGTCGAAACCATGACCTGCGGCCGGGCGCCCGCGCCGCCGCCGCCGACGTCTTGCAGTACAGGCCAACAGCGGCGCCGCGGCGGACGCGGGCCGCAATGGCGGCGTGTATCGCCCGCGCAAGGCCGCCGGGGATCATCAGAACAGTGGCGATCAGCGCCAGCAGAAAGCGGTGACGGGCCGGATCGGATCTGTGGTCTGCTGGTGAGCCGGGAGCCCGCGCCGCCGCCGATACTGGCGCAAGACCTGGCGTCGCCACGACGGCCGCGCCGGGCGGCCGGCGGCGGCGCGAGGGGGCGGGCAGGGCGAGGGACGGCGCGGGCATGGATCCGACTCACGGGCGGGCGGCGACGCAGAGTGTGGCGGATCGGCGGGGCCGGCTCAAGAACAAAACAGAAACTATGGGCGGCGCCGGATGTACGCTGGATGACTCTCGGAGCCCAATTCGAAAACCGGCCGTTCCGTTGGCGCGTCCACAACGACCGATGTCGACCAGGTCAGCCCCATCGGCTCCGCGCATAGGCCACGAGGTTATCGAGGGTCTGGGCGGTGCCGACATCGACGCCCATTTTCAGGAACTGGGCGAGGTGGTCGGCGGAGCGGCATTCGATCTCCACGATCATGCGGGTCTCGCCGGCGGATTCCTCGAACAGGACCCGCCCGGTGGACCCCAGCGCGTCAAAAACGAGCCGGTCGGGCCGCACGATCTCACGATAGGTCCCGGCGAACGGCATCTCCGGGTGGGCCCGGGTGACAAATTTGAACGCGCCGCCAGGGCGCAGGTCGATCTCGCATTCGACCAGCGGTTCGCCGCTCGGGTCCCACCAGCAAGCGATCTGCTCGGGCTGCGTCCAGGCCTGGAATATCTGAGCACTCGGCGCCGTGAAATCGCGGACGAGCCTGATCGTATGCGTCGCATGATCGATGGTGAGGCCCATCTTGGCGACCGCTCCGAGAACTGCCGGCATGTTATTCCTCCTGCTGTTGAATTTTGGCGAGATGGGCGTCGAGGTTGTTCAGCCTGCTCTCCCACTGGTCGCGGAAGAGCCCGATCCAGTCGGCGAGATCCTTCATCGCCTGGGGGGCCAGCCTGCGTGGCCGTCTCTGGGCGTCGCGGCCGCCGACGATCAGCCCTGCCTTCTCCAGCACCTTGAGGTGCTTGGAGATCGTCGGCTGGCTGAGCTCGAATGGCTCCATCAGTTCAGAGACCGTGGCCTCGCCTGCCGCAAG
>JAQGII010000199.1 GCA_028291305.1 Caulobacteraceae bacterium | reverse complement strand
GCCGCCGGCGGTGGAATAGCGGGTGTGGCCGATGGCGCAGTTGCCGGGTAGGCGCTGGACCAGGTCGGGCCCGGCGAAGGCGTCGCCGACATAGCCCATGTGCCGTTCGGTGTGGAACCGCCCGCCGTCGAAGGCGGCGATGCCGCAGGCCTCCTGGCCGCGGTGCTGCAGGGCGTGCAGGCCGAGCGCCGTGACCGCGGCGGCCTCGGGGATGTTGAATACGCCGAACACGCCGCATTCCAGCCGGGGCCGGTCGTCGTCGACGTCCCGATGCTCGGGCCAGGATTGGGTTTCGCCGGAACGGCCGATCTGCAGGTGGGTCAACGCGGCTTCTCCACAGACTTTTCGCTTCCACCGTCGGTGACGGCCTGTTTCAGGGTCGGAGCCAGCTTGCTGGCCACCGCCAGCCCCTTGGGCTCCAGGGCCTTGAGGGCCCGTCCGCTGTCGGCCGCCGCCGGATAAAGGGCGGCGTGGGAAATCCACTTGGGCATCCGCTCGGGCGGGGTAGCTGCAGCGAACACCAATTGGAACACTCCCAGTACCAC
Source organism: Caulobacteraceae bacterium (assembly GCA_028291305.1). Classification (GTDB taxonomy): domain Bacteria; phylum Pseudomonadota; class Alphaproteobacteria; order Caulobacterales; family Caulobacteraceae; genus BOG-938. The sequence goes on along the minus strand of JAQGII010000199.1, from coordinate 4,371 downwards.
AAAACCCCGCACAAGGCCGATTCCCAGGCCGGCGACCCGGTCCAGGCCGCCCAGCGCATGGACGTCGTGCACGCTGCGCGAGACGCCCGCGCCGACCATGCGTACCGCTATATAGGAAACCAGGAAGCCGAGCAGGAGGGCCACGGCGTTGCCGAGCCACGCCGGATGCACCCAGTGCCGTCCGATCGGGCCGGTGAAGCGCAGGGCGAACAGGGCGATGGCCACCGCCGCCACGAACGCGATCAGGGTCGTCAGTTCGCGCAGCGCCCCACGCGCAAAGCCGATCAGGCCGGAGGCGGCCAGGATCAGCAGGGCGATCAGGTCGAACTGGGTCACGTTCGCATCGGTCCCCGTACTAGATCCAACAGCTCTCAACTCCAGTTGGCCGCGCCGATCCGCTCGACCGCCTCGGCCAGACGGCGCACGCCCGTTACCGGGATGGTCCCCAGCTCGGCCGCCGCGGCCGGCGCGAACGCCCGCCCGAAGCCCAGCTTGGCGGCTTCCTTCAGCCGGCCTTCCATGCGGCTGACCGGCCGCACGTCGCCCGAAAGGCTGACTTCGCCGAATACCACGCAGTCCTGCGGCAGGGGCGTATCCAGCGCCGACGAGGCCAGCGCCGCCGCCGCCGCCAGGTCCGCGGCGGGCTCGGTGATGCGCAGGCCGCCGGCCACGTTCAAGTAGACGTCGCGCTGACCGAAGCCAAGCCCGCAGCGGGCTTCGAGAACCGCCAAAACCATCGCCAGGCGCCCGGAATCCCAACCGACCACCGCCCGGCGCGGCGTTCCGTAGGCGGACGGCGCCACCAGCGCCTGGAATTCGACAAGAACAGGGCGCGAGCCCTCGATTCCGGCGAACACCGCAGCGCCTGCGGCTCTTTGTCCGCCCTCGTTGAGGAACAGGGCCGACGGGTTGACCACTTCGCGCAGGCCGGCGTCGCCCATCTCGAATACGCCGATCTCGTCGGTGGCGCCGAAGCGGTTCTTGGCCGCGCGCAGGATGCGGAACGGATAGCCCCGCTCACCCTCGAACGACAGCACCGCATCGACCATGTGTTCGACCACTCGTGGCCCGGCGATGGCCCCGTCCTTGGTCACATGGCCCACCAGGATCACCGCCACGCCGCGCTTCTTGGCCAGCCGGACGAGTTCGCCCGCCGCCGCGCGCACCTGGGTCACCGAGCCGGGCCCCGCCTCGTGGGCGTCGCTCCAGATGGTCTGGATGGAATCGATCACCACCAGGTCGAACGGTTCGCGCTTCAGGGCGTCGACGATGTCGCGCAGCGCCGTCTCGGCCGCCAGCTTCACCGAGGCGTCGGCCAGGCCCATCCGGCCGGCCCGTCCGCGCACCTGATCGACGGCCTCTTCCCCGGAGATGTAGGCGCAGCGCGCGCCGCGCGCGGCGGCCGAGGCGCACACCTGGAGCAGCAGGGTGGACTTGCCCACCCCCGGATCGCCGGCCAGCAGGATGGCCGACCCCGGCGCCACGCCGCCGCCGCACACCCGGTCGAACTCGCTGACCCCGGTGATGACCCGGGGCAGGGCGACCTGCTCGGACTGCAGGGTCTCGAAGTTCAGCCCTCGCGTCTTGGTCGCCTTGCTCGGCGCCAGGGCCCCCGGCGGCCGGCTCTGGCTTTCCTCGGCCAGGCTGTTCCACGCGTTGCACGCGGAGCATTGCCCGGCCCACTTGGGATGGACCGCGCCGCAGGTCTGGCAGATGTAGGCCGAGCCGTCCCTGGCCATAGGCTCACTTTCGAATCATTGGGGCGCCGCAGGCCATACTAGCGCATCGGCGCAGGCATCCTGCGACGAAATGTTCTCTATATGTTCTTATACCGCCCATATTCCGTCATCTGACAAAATACCGTCATCCCCCGGCTTGACCGGGGGACCCAAGCGACGATCATCAGCTAGGCGCTCGTAGAGATAAGCCCACCGCGGGCTGTTCCTCTCGATCAGACACCAGCCCCGGAGGATGACGATAGGGGGCGATCAGCGCCCAGATCGCGAAACGTCGATTGGTCCTATCCCGCCGCCCCGACATAGAGCCGCTCGGCCCGCTCGCCCAGGCGGGTGAGTATCTCGTAGGACACCGTCCCCGCCGCTTCGGCCGCCTCGTCCAGCAGCACATGCGGCCCGAGCAGTTCGACCATCGCGCCGGGCTGGGCGTCGTCGCAGCCGGTGACGTCTATCGCCAGCAGGTCCATCGACACGCGGCCCAGCAGGGGCCGGAAGTCGCCGGCGAACCAGGCGCGGCCGGTCTTCCACGAGGCGCGCAGCAGGCCGTCGGCGTAGCCCGCGGCGACGATGGCCACCCGGTAAGCGCGCTCTGCCGCGAAATCCGCGCCGTAGCCCACCGTTTCCCCGGCCGCCACCGCGCGCACGTCCAGGATCGGCGCCTCCAGGGTGGCGACGGGCGCGATGGCCCGGTGCGCCCTGCCGAACGGCCCGCCGCCGTACAGGCCGATGCCGGGTCGCACCACGTCGTGCAGATAGTCCGGTCCCAGGAACACCCCGGCGGAATTGGCCAGGCTCGCCCGGGCGTCGGGGAACAGGGCGCGCGCCCGGCGGAAGCGCCCCGCCTGGCGGGCGTTCATCGCGTGCTCCTCCTGGTCGGCGCAGGCCAGATGGCTCATCACCATCCGGATATCCAGCCCCTGCAGGCGGTCCGGGGACTGGGCCAGCGCCTCCAGCTCCTCGGCGCGCAGGCCCAGGCGGTTCATGCCGGTGTCCAGGTGCAGGCCGCAGGGCAGGGCGTTACCGTGTCCACGGGAAAAGGCCGAATAAACCTCGACTTGCGCGGGACTGTTGAGGATCGGAATGAGGTCGGCAGCCACGAGCCGGGGCGCCGATGCGGTGGGCGCGCCGTCGAACACATGGATGGCGGCTGGCCGGTCCGGTCCCAGCGCCGCCCGCAGGGCCTCGCCTTCTTCCAGCCGGGCGACGAAGAAGCCGCGCGCGCCTTCGGTCCACAGCCGCTTGGCGACCGGCCCTGCGCCCAGGCCATAGGCGTCGGCCTTGACCACCGGCGCGACCTCGCTGCCGCCGGCCATGGCCTTGAACAGCGCATAGTTGGCCGCCAGGGCGTTGAGGTCGAGGGTCAGGCGGGCGCGGGAAGCGGGCATGGACGGGGATTAGACGACTTATCCTCCACCGCAAAGCGGGGGCGAAATCGGAGAGGTCTCCCCAAAATCCGCTCATCCCGGCGAAGCGAGATCGGGCGTGGGTTGGCTAGCCCCGCTCCTCATAGGCTCGCAGCAGCCAGTCGAGCAACTCTGCGTCCAGTTCGGCCTCGCCCGCCAACCGCACACGGTGTGTGACCATGGCGTTCCAGGTGCCGGCCGCGACGAAACGCGGCGTGAACGGCTCCCCGGCTCGCTTGAGACCGATGTCCAGGTGTCCGGCCGCCGGGCTCAGGATGGCGAACTTGCGCCCGCCCCGAAGCAACCCGACATAGCCCTCTGTCGGGGACAGTTCGACGGCGGCTCCAGCCTCCGCCAGCTTTGCGAGCAGCTGGTCCAGCGTCCCGCGCCACACTGCCTTGCCCCCGGCGAACAGCCTGCCCAGCCGATTCTCTACGGACGCCTTCGGCGCGCCGGCTGTCTTGAGGATCGAATAGATGGCCATGCCATGGCCGTGGCCGAGCCCATAGTCTTCCTTCAGCCAGGCGAGCACAGCGCCGGCCTTCACGTCAGGACCGGTAAGGCCCTTGGCCACCGCCAGCGCCTTGAAGTCGTCAGGTCCCTTGCCGGTCTTGGTCTTGATGGTGTCGAGATAGGCTTGAAACGACATGTGTTGCTCTCGATTGGCCGATGGCGGCTGCTCAGGACCTCAGCGGCAGGAGGCGGCGAAGCCCCTCGTCGCGCAGATAGAGCCCGCCCCAGGCCAGGACGGCGACATAGACGCCGAACAGGATGTGGGAGAACAACGGGTCCAGCAGGCGAAGGTGGCTCGCTACCGCGCCCCCGAGCAGGCCGGTTAGTAGGACGGCGCCGAGCACGGCGGTGCGCGGCGTCAGGTAAAGCACCAGGATCACCACCTCGAGCGCGCCCAGCCCGCGGGCGAGGCTGATCGGAAAGCCGATCTGATCGAACGCATCGACCACCGGGCGGATGACCAGCAGCTTGATGGAGGCGTCGAAGGCCAGGAAGGCGCCCACCAGCGCCGTCAAGGTCCAGCCGATGGCTTGCGGCGCGGTCGGAGGGGTTTTCCCGGGTGCGGTCGGCATGACGATGAGGTCCTTCATAGTGTGGCCAGGACGGCGGCGATGCGTTCGGCGCCCTGGGCCACCAAGTGTCCGAAGCCCATGCGCACGGCGAGGTCGCGGTCGGCGAGCGATCGGAAACGGGCTTCCATCACCCAGCGCGTCTGGGCG
>JAQGII010000162.1 GCA_028291305.1 Caulobacteraceae bacterium | reverse complement strand
GCCGCCCGCCGGCCGTCGAGGGTCTCCAGCCGCTCCAGGCCGGCGATCAGGCGGGCGGCGTCGGGCGCGCCGGAGGGGACCTGGCCGCCCGCGCGGCCGACGAACTCGATCACGACGCCGGCGTCGTCGCCCAGCCTGCGGCGCATGCGGGCCAGCACCCGCTCGGGTACGCCCAGGGGAAAATCCTCGGCCTGGCCGAAGCGGGCGAAGCCGTCGAGCACCACCAGGCCGTCCAGGGGCGCCGGAGGGTCGGTGAGCAGCTCCAGCGCGCCCAGCGACTGGCCGACACCGAGCAGCGGGCGGCCGGGCTCCAGCACGGGCCAGGGGCGCGGGCGGCCGTAATAGCCGGCGTCGAACAACGCCGCGTCCGCCGCATCCTCGCCCAGCGCCGCGATCACCGCGTCCCACAGGCCGGCGTCCAGCGCCCAGCCGTGGGCGAACAGCAGCTGCGGTTTCACGCCAGCGCCCCGATCGCCTCGACCAGCCGGTCGATGTCGGCGTCGCTGTGCACGGTCGACAGGGACAGGCGCAGGCGGCTGGAGCCCTCCGGAACGGTCGGCGGGCGGATGGCCACGCCCAGCAGGCCCGCGGCCTCCAGGTCGGCCATGGCCTTCATCGCCCACGACTCGGCGCCGAGTTGCAGCGGGACGATCTGGGTGGAGGAGCCGAGGGTGTCGAACCCCCGCGCCGCCGCCGCTCGCCGCACGCGCCCGGCAGCGGCCTGCAGGGCGGCCCGCTCGGCGCCCATGCCCGGGACCAGGTCCAGCGCCGCGTCCAGGGCGCCCAGCACCGCGGGCGGCGGGGCGGTGGAATAGATGAAGCCGCCGCAGGCCTGCACCAGGGCGTCGATCAGCAGCTGCGGCCCGGCCACATAGGCGCCGAAGCCGCCCAGCGCCTTGCCCAGCGTGCCCATGACGATGGCCGGCGCGCGCCCTCCCGCGGGGCAGGCAGGCAGTTCGGCGGCCAGGCCCGCGCCGTGCGGCCCGAACACGCCGGTGGCGTGGGCCTCGTCGAGATAGAGGATGGCGTCGTATCGGTCGGCCAGGTCGGCCAGCCCCGCGAGGTCGGCCCGGTCGCCGTCCATGCTGAACACCGTCTCGGTGACGATCAGACGGCTCGCGCCCTGGTTCGGCAGCGCCTGCAGTTGCCGTTCCAGATGGTCGAGGTCGTTGTGGCGGAAGCGGATCTGGCGCAGGTCCGCCTGGGCCAGGCCGGCGTGCAGGCTGGCGTGGTTCAGCCGGTCGGCGAACACCTTCACCGGCGCGGGCAGCAGGCCGATCAGGGCGGGCAGGATCGAGGCGTTGGCCTGATAGCCCGAGGCGAACAGCAGGGCGGCCTCGGCCCTCTTGAAGGCGGCGAGGCGGGCCTCGACCTGCAGGTGCTCGATCAGGGTGCCGGTCACCAGCCGCGAGCCGGCCGATCCGGCGCCGAGGCGCTGGGCGTAGTCGGCGGCGCGGGCGGCCACCTGCGGATGCAGGCTGAGGCCCAGATAGTCGTTGGACGAGAAGTCGATCAGGGTGCGCCCGTCGGCCAGCATCACCCGGCCCCCCGCGATCCGGGTCATGGGCCGCAGCCGCCGCCGCCGGCCCTTGCCCTCGGCCTCGGCCAGGGCGCCGGCCAGAGCCGCCTCCAGGGCCCGCCAGGCCCCGCTCACACCAGGCTCCCCGACCAGCCGGACACCACCTGGACGATGGCGCCGGTCAGCCGCGACAGGTCCGGCTCGTCGATGATCAGCGGCGGGGTCAGGTAGACGATGTCGCGGAACGGCCGCATCCAGACGCCGAGCGGCGCGAAGCGATCCCTCAGGAAGCCCGCCTCGCGGTCCAGCTGCACCACACCGATGGCGCCCTTGACCCGCACGTCGACCACGCCCGCCAGGGCGCGGCAGGGCTCGAGCTCGGCGGTGAGTTGTTTTTCGATGTGGGCGGTCTGCTCGAGCCGCGGCTCCTGCTCGAACAGGTCGAGCGAGGCGCCGGCGGCGGCGCAGGCCAGGGCGTTGGCCATGTAGGTGGGGCCGTGCATCAGCACGGCGGCCGGATGCTCGCTCTCGAACGCCTCGGCGACCTTGCGGGCGGCGAGCGTCGCGGCCAGGGGCAAGGTCCCGCCGCTCAGCGCCTTGGACAGGCACAGGATGTCGGGCTCGATGCCCGCCGCCTGCATGGCGAACATCGTCCCGGTGCGGCCGAAGCCGGTGAAGATCTCGTCGAAGATCAGCAGCACGCCATGCGTGTCGCACAGCCGGCGCAGGGCCCGCAGCGTGTCCGGCCCGTGCATCCGCATGCCGCCGGCGCCCTGCACCAGGGGCTCCACGATCACGGCGGCGATCTCGTGCGCCCGCTCGGCCAGCATCCGGTCCAGCGCCGCCTCGCGCGCCGCGTCCTCGGGCAGGTCGGCCAGCAGCGCCGGGGTGAAGACGCCGGCGAACATGGCGTGCATGCCCTCTTCCGGATCGCACAGCGGCATGGTGGCCAGGGTGTCGCCGTGATAGCCGCCGCGGAAGCTGAGGAAGCGGGTCTTGCCCGCCCGCCCGGCGATCATCCAGTACTGCAGGGCCATCTTCAGCCCCACCTCGACCGACACCGAGCCGGACTCGGTGAAGAAGACGCGGGAGAAGTCGCCGGGGACCAGCCGGGTCAGCCGCTCGGCCAGGCGATAGGCGGGCTCGTGCGCCAGGCCGGCGAACATCACGTGGGGGAAGCGCTCCATCTGCGCCTGCATCGCGGCGCGGATGGCCGGATGGCTATGCCCATGGCAGGCCGACCACCAGTTGGCGACGCCGTCGATCAGCTCGCGCCCGTCGCTCAGGGTCAGGCGGACGCCGGCGGCGGAGGCCACCGGCAGGGCGTCGGCGCCCAGCGGCGCATACGGCGGCCAGATCGCCGACCGGCCGCTCGCCAGCCACGACGGCGTGTGGGAACTGCTCATGGCTCGGGTATAGGGGGGAATGGCGGCGGGACAAATCCCGCTTTGCAGGCCGGCGCGGAGCAGGGGCGATGACGGCGTTTTTCGTGACCGGTGCGGGCACCGACATCGGCAAGACCTGGGTCAGCGCCGCGCTGCTGCGCTTCTGGCGCGTCAACGGGCTGCAGCCGGCCGCGCTCAAGCCGGTGGCCAGCGGCTACGACCCGTCCGCCTCCCAAGACAGCGACGGCGCGGTCCTGCTGGCGGCGCTGGGCCGGCCCGTCCATGCGGCGGGCGTGGAGGCCATCACCCCGTTCCGCCTGCGCGCGCCGCTGTCGCCGGACCAGGCGGCGGCGCGGGAGGGCGTGCGCCTGACCGTCGCCGACATCGCGGCGGTCTGCGCCCCGCTGATCGCCCAGGCGCGCGGGCCGATGCTGATCGAGGGGGCGGGCGGAGTGATGAGCCCGCTCAACGAATCGGAGACCATGCTCGACCTCGCCGTGGCCTTTGGCGCCCCGGCGATCTTCGTCTGCGGCAGCTATCTGGGGGCCATCAGCCACGCCCTGACCGGGCTCGCGGCGCTCAAGGGCAGGGGGGCGGCGGCGCCCCTGGTGCTGGTCAACGAGACGCCCGGCAGCGCCGTGGACCTGTCCGAGACGGTCGCCACCCTGGCGGCCCATGCCGGGACCAGCCGCGTGCTGGCGGTTCGGCGCGGCGGCGATTCGGACTGGGGGCAGGCGAGCCGCGCCCTGGGCGTCGCGGCGTGAGCGTCAGTTGGGCGCCTTGGCGGCGGCGTTGACCATGTCGCACAGGGCCGGCAGGTTGAGCGGCTTGTGCATCAGCATCCCGCCCTCGGCGGCGAACTTGCCGGGCTCGACCGGATAGCCGGTGATGAAGATCACCTTGATGCCGGCGTTCAGGCTGCGCGCGCGACGGGCCACGTCGAAGCCGGTGGTGCCGGCGCCCAGGTTGATGTCGGTCAGCAGCACACTGAAACGGTCGGCTTCCTGGCCAAGCACCTGGTAGGCGCTGAGGTCGTCGGCGACGCTCCACACATCCAGACCCTGGTCCTGCAGCAGTTCGTCCAGCACCACCCGCACATAGGGGTCGTCTTCCACAACCAGGACGCCGGGAGCCATATTGGAACCTCGCATTACGTCTTCAGCGTATGGGAGGCTGAATGGTTCTTCAACCGGACCACATGGCCGGGGGGCGATCCTTGTTGTGGGCGGGAGAGGGGTTGGCTAAGGAGTCGGGGCAGGATGTCGGGCGCGTGGCGAAACTGGTAGACGCAAGGGACTTAAAATCCCTCGACTTCGGTCATGTCGGTTCGATCCCGACCGCGCCCACCACAACGCCGGCCCGCGCCCGTCAGCCGCGATAGATCTTGGCCAGGGCCGAGCGCAGCGTCTTGGCCTCCTCGGGCGTCAGGCGGTCGGTGAACTTGCGGTCGTGTTCGTGGCTGAGCGCCTTGGCGCGGGCCAGGAAGGCCTCGCCCGGCTCGGTCAGGTAGAGCTCCTGGCGGCGGCGGTCCACTGTGGAGCGGCGGCGCAGGGCCAGGCCGCGCGCCTCCAGCCGGTCGATGATGGCCATGGTGGTGGCCCGGTCCATGTCCAACGCCTGGGCGATGGAGATTTGCGAAACGCCGGGGTTGGCCTCGATCAGCCACAACAGGGCGACCTGCTTCTGGGTCACGTCGTGATCGGCCAGGGCGGCCAGGAAGTCGCGGTGCATGGCGGCGCTGGCCAGGCGCAGATGGAAGCCGAGCAGATCGCCAAGTCCGCCGAGGCTCAAGGTCTCGGCATCGTCTTCGGCGCGACCTGCGCGCAATGGCTTGACCGTCATCATTTGTCCCGACGCCGCGAGCTTGCGGATTCACTGGTCGCAGATTGGGCAAGGCGACAGATCGGGGCAATCAAAAACGTAGGAAACACTGATGGCTTGCGGCGCGTCGCATTTATGCGGGCGGCCTCGGCGGCTCAGGTGGTCTTGTCGAACTCCACGTCGATGGTGACTTCCACGTCGTCGCCGATCATCGCCGACACCGGTCCCACGCCGAAGTCCGACCGGTGGAACACGCCGTGGCCATGGAAGCCCACCGCGGGGCCGCGCAGGGCCGGGCCCGCGCCCACCAGATCGACGGTGAGGGTCAGGGGCCGGGTGACGCCGTGCAGGGTGAGGTCGCCGGTGACCTCGCCCGTGGTCGGGCCGGTGCGCTTGACCGCGGTCGATCTGAAAGTCGCGTCGGGAAACAGGGCGGTGTTGAGGAAGTTGGGGCCGGTCAGCTGGGCGGCGAAGCCGGGAACGTTGGTTTCCAGGGACTTGGCGTCGATCTTCACGCTGACCTTGGACGCCTCGATGTTGGCGGGGTTCCAGCTCAGCACGCCGGACACGGCGGCCAGGCGGAACACGCTGAAGGAAAAGCCGCCGCCGTGCGGCACGCGCAGGATCACGCCCACCTGATGCGGGTCCAGGGCGTAGGTGCCGGCGGGAGCGGCCGCCGGATCCTTGCTGGCCTTGGCGGGCTCCGGCTTCGCGGTGATCGGCTGGGCGAGCGCCGGCGCAGCCAGCAGTGTCGCGGCGGCCAAGGTGAAGCAGGCGAGGCGACGCATGAATTCCGATCCTCCGGGCGTGGGCGCGGGTTGATTCCGCAGCAGGCCGCGGCGGGACCCTAGCGGCATTGACGGCGTCAGCAAGCCGCAGGGCAAAAAAAGGGCCGCCGTGGAAATTCACGGCGGCCCGAAACGAAAACCGACTTATTGGCGTCGGGGAGAAACTAGAACGTCGCCTTCAAGGTGGCCACGATGCGGTCGCCGGCGAAGGTCTTGGTGTAGAAGTTCGTCGCCTTGCTGTCGGTGCCCCAGTAGCGGAGATCAAAGCCGAAGTGGTCGGTGACCGGGTAGGTCGCGCCGACGTTCCAGGTCGTGTAGCCGTTGATGCCCGCCTTCTTCTTGTCCAGGGCCTGGTAGCCGACGGCGCCGGAAACGGTGGCCTTGTTCGACAGGACCAGGGCGTCGTTGATTTCGTAGTACTCAGCCGCGCCGGTCTTGCCGAAGAATTCCGGCGAGTAATAGAAGGCGCCGCCCAGGGTGTTGGGGCCCGAGGCGTAGCTGCCGAGGAGCTTGGCTTCCCAGTAGGCGTAGTTCGCGGCCGACGGCGAGTTGGTGTAGCCGTAGCGGATCAGGCCCAGGTCCAGGTTGAGCTTGCCGAGTGTGGGGCGGAAGCCGCCGTACAGGTCATATTCGAACTGGGTGCGGTCGCTGGGGTCGTTGGCGGTCGGTCCGAAGTCGACCTGAGAATCCCAGTTGCCCAGGTAGAATTGACCGGCGGTGAAGTCGACGCCGCCCGAGGCCGCGGCCTTGCCGCTCGTCTGGCTGAGGCCGCGGAACAGATAGTCCGACGAATAGGCCGCGTTGAAGGTGAAGGTGTAGGCCGGCGCCGGAGGAGCCGCCGCGGGGGCGGCCGGCGCGGCGGTCTGCGCCATCGCGGCGGAGCTGAATGCCAACGCGGCGGCGACGCCCAGCATGATTTTCGTAGATTTCATTCTCTAATCCCCTGTTTGATCGCGCCACGAGTGGCGCGGGCCCGGCCGTCGAGCAGCCGGGTCGCCGAACCTTGGGATGACGGTGTTATCGAGCCAATGATCGACCGCCTGTCGCGTACCGCGCCGCAGCATATGTCTATTTATTGATCGACGATCGCAGTAATTGATTAAAAAGGAGGCGTATTTTGCGACACCATTGCGGCATGGCCCGGCGGTCGCTAACGAATCGAGCATGACCGATTTTCATCTGACCCAACTGGGGCGTCCGTCAGCCGGCTTCGATAGCCCCGACCAGGCTATCCTGGAGCGCGTGCCCAATCCGCAGGCGGACGTCCTCTACCTGGCCCGCTTCACCGCGCCGGAATTCACCTCGCTGTGCCCGGTGACCGGCCAGCCCGATTTCGCCCATCTGGTGATCGATTACGCGCCGGACGAGTGGCTGATCGAGTCCAAGTCGCTGAAGCTGTACCTGGCCTCGTTCCGCAGCCACGGCGCCTTCCATGAAGACTGCACGGTGGCCATCGGCCGCAAGATGACCGAGATCGCCCGGCCGCGCTGGCTGCGCATCGGCGGCTACTGGTATCCGCGCGGCGGCATCCCGATCGACGTCTTCTACCAGACCGGCCCGCCCCCCCCGGGGCTGTGGCTGCCTGACCAGGGCGTGCCGGCGTACCGGGGGCGGGGCTAGCTAGCGTCCCTTCCTGGCCTCGCCCGAACCGGGATCGGTGGCGGTCTTGGGCGAGCGGGTGGAGTCTTCGGTCCCAGGTGGTTCGGTGGCCGGGCGGGGCGGGCGGCCGGCGCGCTGGTCTTCGGTCTCGACCTCGGGGTTCTTGGGCCGATCGGCGGACGGATTCGGCGGCATGGGCGCGCTCCCTTCAGGCCGGGATTCAACGTCCGCCGGGCCGGGATGGGTCCCAATCAGAGGCCCGCGGGCGCGAACGCGGACCGGCTTTATATACAGGCGCTTGTCCGCACCGGATAAAACCGGGCCTCAGCCGCCATGCCCTCCTTGCCGAGGGCGCGGGCGCCTGATAAACGGCTCGCCTTCCATTGCGCCGGGCGGATCGCTTTCCGGCGCGATGGCTGCTGGTCGGAGGAACCGTCTAGGAGTGTAGCTCAGCTGGTAGAGCATCGGTCTCCAAAACCGAGGGCCGGGGGTTCGAGTCCCTCCACTCCTGCCACCGACTATCGGACGATGTTATCCCCAGCCGGCCGCAAGCCGTCTTTTTGAGAGTATAGAGCCGCCATCATGGCCAAGACCCCGGGCGCCCGCCCGACCGCGCAGAAACCCAAGACGTCCCCGGCCAAGCCTGCGGCGGCGACGCCGGCTGTCGCGACCGCGGCGGCGGCCGAGGCTGCGCCGGCCAAGAAGCGCATCAGCCCCGCCCAGTTCTTCCGCGAAGTGCGCGCCGAGGCGCGCAAGGTCACCTGGACCTCGCGCAAGGAGACCTGGATCACCTCGGTGATGGTGCTGATCATGGTGGTGACGGCGTCGCTCTTCCTGTTTGTGGTCGACCTGGTGCTTCGCTTCGGGATCGGCGCCATTATCAAGCTCGGAAGTTGAGACCTGCCATGAACGCCGAAACCGTAGAGACCGCTGTCGCCGCCAACCCGCGCCACAAGTGGTACATCGTCCACGCCTACTCGAACTTCGAGAAGAAGGTGGCCGAGAGCATCCGCGAGCAGGCCCACAACCAGGGCCTGGACGACAAGTTCTCCGAGATCCTGGTGCCGACCGAGGACGTGGTGGAGATCCGCCGGGGCCGCAAGATCAACGCCGAACGCAAGTTCTTCCCCGGCTATGTGCTGGTGAAGATGGACCTGACCGACGAGGCCTACCACCTCGTCAAGAACACCCCCAAGGTCACCGGTTTCCTCGGCTCGGGCTCGAAGCCCATGCCGGTGTCGGAAAAGGAAGTCGCCCGCATCATCGGCGCGATCGAAGAGGGCGTGGAGCGGCCGAAGCCCGCCATCCGCTTCGAGAACGGCGAGACGGTGCGGGTCACCGACGGTCCGTTCCAGAGCTTCAACGGCATCGTCGAACAGGTCGACGAAGAACGCGCCCGCCTGCGCGTGACGGTGTCCATCTTCGGACGCGCCACCCCGGTGGAACTCGAATACAGCCAGGTCGAAAAAGTATCCTGATCTGGCTTTAGCGTACCCCACGGCCCCATTCGGGGCAGGGGCAAATCCGTGGGAGGGGGCGGCCACCGTAACCCCGCACCACGGCTCAACCGGCCGGACGTCCGGCCACAGAGGAGAAAATGGCAAAGAAGATTCTGGGCTACATCAAGCTGCAGGTGAAGGCCGGCTCCGCCACGCCTTCGCCGCCCATCGGGCCGGCGCTTGGTCA
>JAQGII010000446.1 GCA_028291305.1 Caulobacteraceae bacterium | reverse complement strand
CCAGAAGCTGGCCGACTACAATCTGGGTCTCTACGCTTCGGAGGCCTATCTCGAAGTCGCCGGTCCGATCGATTGCCTGGCTGCCCTGCGCGACCATCCGCTGGTCTGGTACATCGACGAACTGATCGACCTGCCCGAATTGCGCTATCTGGACCAGATCGCACGCGGACTGCCCACCGCGTTCCGCTCCACGTCGGTCGTCGCCCAGCACAACGCCGTCGCGTCTGGTCTGGGCATAGGCGTGCTGCATGCCTTTTCGGCCGAAGCGGACCCACGACTTAAGAGGGTTCTGCCTGACGACATTCGGGTCGATCGGACCTACTGGATGATCTTGCACGCCGACCAGCGGCATCTACCCAGGGTGCGCGCAGTGGCGCAATTCATGCGCGATCTGGTGCAGGATGCGCCGCTGAAACTTACCTCGGCCAAGACTTAGAACAGACGGCCGTACGGGCTTGGGCCGACCTGATCCCCTAGATCAAAACACAGCAGATTTTTTCAAACATCTGTTTGCTGGGCCGACATTTATGTGGCACACCGAAGCTCCATCGCATGTTGGAAGCGCTTGTGTCCCACAAAGATAAACTCAGCGAACAAGAGCAGGCCGTGCTGGATCGGATCGGCGCGGATCCGTTTGCCGGACAGCAGGAGATCGCCGACAGCCTTGGCCTGGCCCGACCGACCGTGGCGACCTACATAGCGCAACTGACCCGCAAGGGCTACATCGCCGGCCGCGCCTACATTCTGACCGAAGCCAATCGTATCGTTTGCGTCGGCGGCGCCACGATCGACCGCAAGTATCGGTCCGTCCAGATGCTTCAGGAAGGCACCTCAAATCCTGTAACCAGCCGGCGCAGCTTCGGCGGGGTCGCCCGCAATGTGGCCGAAACCTTGGCGCGTCTGGGCGCCCCCAGCAGCTTGATTTCCGCGGTGGGCGACGACGAGAACGGCCGCTCCCTCGTCAAACATCTCCAGTCGAGCGGCGTGGACACGTCCCGCCTGCTGACGGTCAACGCCCACGCCACCGCCGAATACGCGGCCATCCTGGGACCCGACGGCGAACTGGCCTTCGGCATCGCCGACATGGAGATCATGAACACCATCACTGTCGATGATCTGCAGCGGGTGTGGCCCACCCTTGCGGGCGCGACCTGGGTGTTCGCCGATTGCAACCTGCCGGCCGGGGTGATGTCCAACCTGCGGGAGCGGCGCGCGGGCGCGCGGTTCAAGCTGGCCGTCGATCCTGTCTCCGCCCTCAAGGTGCAGCGTCTGAAAGGCGACCTCAACGGCATCGACGTGCTGTTCCTGAACATGCAGGAGGCCGTGGCTTTGGCGGGCGTGGACGCGGCGGCCTCGCCGAGCACCCTGGCCGCGACCCTTCAGGCGCGCGGCGCGGGCGCCGTGGTGCTCACGGTCGGGAGCGACGGCCTGCTCATCGCCGACGGGACCCATGAAACCGCCCTGCCCAGCCTGAAGGCCAACGTCGTCGACGTGACGGGCGCGGGGGACGCGCTCATCGCCGGGACGCTGTCACGGCTGCTGCATGGCGAGAAGCTGGCGGACGCCTGCCGCACGGGCATGCTGGCCGCCGTGCTGACCATTGAAAGCGAAGAGAGCGTCAACACGGCCATGTCGCCCGAGCTGATCGAACGGCACAGCCATCGCCTCGCGAGCCTCACTAAAATTCGAAAGAAAGCGTCATAATGGACCACGGCCGCAATCCCAGCCGTCTGCCCGTGGACTTCTCGCCCGCCGTACAGGAGGCGCTGGCGGCCGGTCGCCCGGTGGTGGCGCTGGAATCGACCATCATCACCCACGGCATGCCGTACCCTCAGAACGTGGCCACGGCCCGCGCGGTGGAGCAGACGGTGCTTGCCAACGGCGCCGTGCCGGCGACCATCGCGATCATCGCCGGCCGCATCCGGGTCGGACTGGACGACGCGACGCTGGAGTGGCTGGGGACGGCCAAGGACGTGCTGAAACTCAGCCGCGCGGACCTGGCCTATGCCATCGCCGGAGGGTTGAACGGCTCGACAACCGTCGCGGCCACGATGATCTGCGCCAAACTGGGCGGAATCGACGTGTTCGCGACGGGAGGTATCGGCGGCGTCCACCGGGGTGTGGAATCGACCATGGATATTTCGGCCGACCTGACGGAATTCGCTCGCACCGACGTTGCCGTGGTTTGCGCCGGCGCCAAAGCCCTGCTCGACCTGCCGCGCACCCTAGAATACCTGGAGACCGAAGGCGTGCCGGTGGTGGGTTATGGGACCGACAAGTTCCCCGCCTTCTGGAGCCGCGACAGCGGCCTGCCAGCGCCCATGCGTCTGGATACGCCCGAGGCGGTGGCGGAACTGATCCGGGTGCGTCGCCGCCTGGGTCTGACCGGCGGCGTTGTGGTCGCCAATCCGGTTCCGGTCGAGGACGAAATCCCGGGTGAAGAGATCGCGGGCCATATCGCCCAGGCGGTGTCCGAGGCGAACGACAGGGGCATTACCGGCAAGCGGGTCACGCCCTTCCTCTTGGGGCGTCTGTTCGAGCTGACCGAAGGCGCCAGCCTGACGACCAATATCGCGCTGGTGCATAATAACGCGGCGGTCGCCGCGCGGCTGGCGGGTGCTTTGCGCCAGGAGGAACAGTCGAGGAGGCCGATCAAGCTGGCTCAATAGGCGTGGGCGTCCTGAACGAATAGTGTTGGAGACCATGACGCAACCACCGATGCCGATCGGACGCAGGCGTTTCCTCGGAGCGGCCGCGGCGAGTCTCGTGGCGGGAGGCGCACAGGCGCGCACGGCCAACTCCCTGATCGTGACGACCTACGGCGGCAGTTGGGAGACGTTCTGGCGCCAGACCGTGGTGCCGCGGTTCGCCAAACTGACCGGCGCCGATATCCGGCTCGATGTGGGCTTCGGCCGGACGTTCAGCGCCAACCTTCGCGCCGCGGGCCGCGGCAAGTCGGACTACTCGATCCTGATGATGAACGAGCCCTTCATCGAGCCTCTCATCCCGGGCAAGTATTTCGAGCCGCTCGATCTGTCTCGCCTGAAGAACTACAAAGACCTTTACCCCGCCGCACAAAGCCACAATGGCATTTCCCTCGTCGGCATGATCTCGCCGATCGGCATCGGTTACCGCACTGACCTGGTGAAGCGGCCGCCGACCTCCTGGCGCGACCTGTGGACCAATCCGGAATTCCGGGGGCGACTGGGCCTTTACAACGTGCAGAACAGCGTCGGCAAAGCCACCGTCATGCTGGCCGGCCAGCTCTACGGCAAGGGCCCCACGGACATGGACGGCGCCTTCGCGGCGCTGCGCCGCCTGGGGCCGGTGCTGCAGACCGACTTCAACATGTCCACCATGATGGGCACAGGCGAAATCATCGTCGCGCCCTACGATTTCGGCGAGATCGCGCGCCTGCGCCAGCAGGGCCTGCCGGTCGCCTGCATCGCGCCAAAGGAAGGCCTGCTGATGTGGGATCAGAGCTTCTGCATCTGCGCCGGAGCCCCCGCGCGGGACCTCGCTTATCGCTATCTCGATTTCATCCTGGATCCCGAAATCCAGACCCTGCTGGCGCGGCGGTTTTTCATCTCTCCGGTGAACCGCAAGGTCGTGCTGCCGGCGGATCTGCGTGGCGCGGTGCCGATCACCGGCGAGCAGATTGGGCGCCTGCTGCCCACCGACTGGGCCTGGGCCAACCGCAACGCGATCGAGCTCGATACCCGTTGGTCCCAGACCTTCGAATGAAACCTACCAAGCCGCCGATGAGACAGAAAAGGGAGCCGCTCGTATGACGAATGTGGTCATCGAGGCCCTGACCAAGCGGTTTGGCGCCGCCGCCGCCATCGACGCCTTCTCCCTATCCATCGCCGAAGGCGAGTTCGTGTCCCTGCTCGGCCCGTCCGGGTGCGGCAAGTCCACCACTCTTCGCCTGATCGCCGGTTTCGAAAAGGCGGACGCCGGTCAGATCCTGTTCGACGGCCAGGACGTGGCTCACCTGGCGCCCGAGAAGCGAAACATCGGCATGGTGTTCCAGTCCTATGCCCTGTTCCCCCATATGACCGTGGCCCAGAACCTCGCCTTCGGCCTGGAGATGCGCAAGGAAAGCCGGACAGCCATCGGCGAGCGCGTGGCCAAGGCCCTGGCCATGGTGCGGCTGGACGCCGAGGCGGACCGCTACCCTCGCGCGCTCAGCGGGGGCCAGCAGCAGCGGGTCGCCTTGGCGCGGGCTCTGGTCATCGAGCCGCGCATCCTGTTGCTCGACGAGCCTCTGGCCAACCTCGACGCCAAGCTGCGGGACGAGATGCGCGAGTTCATCGTCGACCTGCAGCGGCGCGTCGGCATTACCACCATCTATGTGACGCATGATCAGGCTGAGGCCATGACCATGTCTGACCGGATCGTGGTCATGTTCAAGGGTAAGGTCGCCCAGTACGGCGCGCCTCGCGACATCTATGAGCGGCCCAAGGGGCTGGAGGTGGCGACCTTCATCGGTCAGGCCAATTTCCTGAAAGCCACGGTGACGCCCCAGGAGGGACGGCTCATGGCCCAGACCGTACTTGGCGCGCGGGACCTGCTGAATGAATCCGGCCACGCGCCGGGCGCCGAAACCTCGGTGCTGGTCAGGCCCGAGGCCCTGACCCTGGTCGACCCCGGCGAACCCGGCGTCGTACCCGGGGTGATCGAGTCCGCACACTACAGCGGAAATTTCACGGAATATCGTCTGCGCCTGCCGGGCGGAGAGATGGTCAGCATCCAGGTAGGCGGACCCGCTCGCCAAGCTCGCGGCGATGCGGTGGGCCTGCGCCTGGCGCCCGAACCGCTGTGGTCCATCGAGCTCGCCGCATGAATCGGCGCGCCCTACTGATCCTGCCGGCTGCTTTGATCCTGCTGCTGCTGGTAGCGGCGCCTTATCTGAACATCGTCGTCATCAGCGCTCGCCCGACCAGCCCCGACGGCGCCTACGGCGGCGGCTTCACCACCGCCAACTATGTCGCGGTCCTGACCGACGCCTACTACTGGCGCCAGATCGGCACGACACTCTGGCTCGGGTTGCTGACCACGGCCGGCGCCCTGCTGCTGGGTTTTCCGGTGGCCTGGAATCTGGCGCGGACCCCGGGGCGCAGCCAGGCATTGCGGCAGGCCATCGTGTTGTCGCCCCTGCTGGTGGGCATCGTCGTGCGGTCATACGGCTGGACGATCATCCTCGGCAATAACGGCATCCTCAACCGGCTCGCGCGGGCGACGGGGATCACCCACTCGATCCTGCCGCTCATGTACAACCGGCTCGGTATCGTCGTGGCCCTGATCCACGTCTTCCTGCCCTTCATGATCATGCCGATCCTGGGCGGGCTTCAGAACATGGATCCCGCTCTGGAGCAGGCCGGCCGCAGCCTGGGCGCCGCGCCGGGCACGGTCTTCCGGCGCATCGTCCTACCCCTGGCCATGCCGGGCATACAGTCGGGCTGCGTGATGGTCTTCGTCCTGTCGATCAGCGCCTATGTGACCCCGGTCCTGCTGGGCGGGATGCGGGTCAAAACCATGCCTATGACGGTGGTCAACACGCTGATCGATTCCTTCCGCTGGCCTCTGGGCGCGGCCGAATCCCTGATCCTTAGTTTCCTCGGCGGGCTGGCGGTCATGGTCTTCCTTCGTCTCACGCCCATGCGCTGGAACCGCTGATGACTGCTCAAAGACTGAACAGCGCCCTCAGTTGGGTCATCTATGCCTTCCTGTTGGCGCCGATCCTGGTGGTGATCATCGCCTCCTTCAATGCCGGCGCCTTCCTGACCTTCCCTCCGCAGGGCCTGTCCTTCCGCTGGTATTGGACCTTCCTGCACAATGCGGTGTTCATGCGAGCGTTTGCCACCTCAATCGAGATCGCGACCCTGGCCACGGTCATTTCCGGGGTCGTCGGGACCATGGCGGCCTTGTTTGCCGCCCAGGCGCGTCCCGCCATCGCTAACGGCGTGCGCATTGCCATGCTGGCGCCGATGCTGCTGCCGGAGGTCCTGACCGCCATTGGCCTGCTGTTTTATTTTTATGCTTTGGGCATCGGCCTGCACCACGGCGTCGCCCTGTTGGCGGGACACGTCCTGCTGACCCTGCCCTTCATCTACATCAACGTCTCGACCGCCCTGAAGGGCTTTGACTGGTCGTGGCAATTGGCTGCCCGGAGTCTTGGGGCCGGCCCCTGGACAACATTCTTCAGAATCACCCTGCCGCTCATCAAATCCGGGGTAATCAGCGGATGCCTGTTCTCGTTTATCGTGTCATTTGACGCATTCTCGACATCCTTTCTGCTGAAGGACATCGGCACCGCAACTCTGCCCTTGCAGCTGTTTGACTATCTACGGCTGAACTTCACGCCCGAAGCCGCAGCCGTTTCGAGCTTCACCGTGTTCGCCACCCTGGTGGTCATGGTCGTGACTGAACGCGCCTTCGGGTTGAAAATCGCGCGCTTTTAGAAACTGTTGTCGAAAATGAAAATAGTTGTTGACGCGGACGAGCGGGGTCTGGTGTTCTGCTAGTGCCTGGGGGCGTGAGAGACGGCATGGGTATTCAGAGCACCACAGTTGATTTCGCAGGAACGCTTGAAGGCGTTGATCTTCGTTCGATCACCGATGCCGAGGCGTCGGAGTTCAAGGCGGTCCTGGACAGCAACGGCCTCATGATCGTGCGCGGCCAGACACTGGCGCCGGACGATCTGGTCAAGTTCGCCGCGCGGTTCGGACCGGTCGAATACGGTGTCCGCGAGGATTTTCAGCTGCCGGAAAATCCGGACGTGTATGTGATTTCCAACATCGTCGAGAACGGCAAGCCCAAAGGCAACCCGAACGACGGCTTTGCCTGGCACACCGACCTCAGCTTCCTGGAATACCCCACCGCCTATACCTTCCTTTACGCCCTGGAAGTCCCCCCTGAAGGCGGCAATACCGAGTTCGCAAGCGCCGCGGCCAGCTACGACCGCTTGAGCGCCGAGGAGAAGGCGCGCCTCGACGCCCTGTCGGTCCGGCACAGCTACACGATGCTGCACGCGACCCGCAAAGGGGCCCGGGAGCTGACGGAAGACGAAAAGCAGCGGATGCCGGATGTGATCCACCCGATGGTCCGCACCCACCCGGCGACGGGCAGGAAGGCCCTTTATCTCGGTCCGGACACGTCCCTGCCCGTGGGCGTGGACCCCAAGGAGGGTTCGGAGCTGATCTGGTCCCTCATGAAGCGGACCATCGAGCCCGACAAGGTCTATGCACACAGCTGGCGTCCAGGCGACCTCGTCGTCTGGGACAACCACACCATGGTTCACCGCGCCACCGAATACGATCGGCAGCGCTACCGCCGCCTCCTGCACCGCGTAACGGTGCGTGGCGAGCGGCCTTTTTAGACGTAATCCGCCGTAGCGCGGCCTGAGTTTCCAACATCAGAACGCCCGGCGTGGCCGGACGATCGCAGCCCCTTGCCCAAAGGAAACCTGAATGCGTTACGTCGTCCTGTCTGTATCGCTTCTTGCCTCCACCGTCCTGGCGGGCCAAGCCTTCGCCCAGGACATCGCCCCCGTGAAGGAGGTCGTGGTTGTCGGTCAAAACAAGACCAAGGACGGGGTTTCGCGGATTGAACCCGGCGGCGGTCTCATCTCTCCGGAAGTGGTTCCGCGGGTCCGCGAAACGGTGACGCGGGACTTCATCGCCAAACAGGCGCCGAGCTCGAACCCCGAACAGCTGCTGATGCTGCAGCCCAGCGCCAACATCGTGCTTGGCGACCCCTTCGGCCTCGCCAAAGGGCGCATGACGGTGCGCGGCCTGGATATCGGTGAGATCGGCTTCATGTTCGAGGGCATGCCCTTCAACAACGGCGAGGTCTATCCGAACGAAGTCCTGGACAGCGAGAACCTCTCGTCGATCAGCCTGACCCCCGGGTCCATCGACTTCGACGTGCCGTCGTTCGGCGCCGTCGGCGGTCTGGTGGAAATGAAGTACCGCGATCCGGCCATGAAGCCCGGCGGCTTCGTCAACCTGTCGGCGGGGTCGGACCGGTTCAACAGCGAATTCGTCCGACTGGACAGCGGCGACATCGCCAACACCGGCGCCCGCGCCTTCATCTCCGCCTCCCAGACCCGCGCCGACTTCTGGCACGGCCCGGGCTACGACGGGCGCACCAACGTCGACTTCAAGGTGATCAAAGAGTGGGCGGAAGGCACGGAGTCCGCGTTGTCCGTGGCCTGGAACCGTCAGGTGTTCGCCCTTGACCGCTGGCCGACGCTGGCCCAGTGGAACACCTCCGGCCTTGGCTGGGTGTACGACCGCAACTTCACCACCGGCGACACCAACTTCTGGGCGCTGCACGAGAGCGCCTTCGGCAACGTCGCGGTCAGCGCGCCGAACCGGTTCAAGCTGTCGTCCGACTTCGACCTGGCCGTGACGCCCTACCTATTCCACGGCTACGGCACCAGCCCCGGCGGCAGCGTCCAGAACAACATCAAGTACTCGGGCCCCACCGCGCTCGGCCCGACCACCACCGGCTACACCCCTGTGGCCGGCGCGAGCGGGCCTGGCCTTGACCTGTCCGGCCAGTCCAACTCCGGGGTCTTTTATGCCCTGACGCTCTACGATCAGTACCGCACCGGCGTGAACGCGGCGCTGAACTACCACATCGCAGGTCACACCTTCACGGTGGGCTACTGGTATGAATACGACTACGCCACCACCAAGGGCGCGCTGGACTTCACGGGCTCGAGCGGCATGCCCAACGACCTGTGGGGCGGCCAGGGCCTGGTGCACCTGACAAACGGTCAGCTCTACTACTCGTCCAATACCAAGACCCTGGCGGAGGTGAACGGCGTCTATGTCGGCGATCGCGCCAGCCTGTTCCACGATCGACTGGAGCTCGATTACGGCTTCAAGGAAGTCAGCTTCGATCAGCAGGGCTACAACTACATCCCCGGCGAGACCTATCGGCGCAACGCCAACTTCTCAATTCCGCTGCCCACGGCGGCGGCGCGCTGGCGCTTCGACTCCGAGAACCAAGTCTACGCCAACGTCGGCACCAACTTCCTGACGCCTCAGTCGTCGCAGCTGTTCGACGTCTACAGCAACGCCACCGGCGTGCAGACCCAGCAGGGCGCCCTCTACCAGAAGCCGGAATACTCCGTCGTGGAGGAGATTGGCTATCGCTACGAAGGCAAGCTGCTGACGGCCTCGGTCTCGGCCTTCAACTATGATTTCCGCGACCGGCAGATCTCCACCAGCATCCTGCAGAACGGCGGGTTCGTGACCGAATATCTCAACGCCGGCGGCCAGAATTCCAAGGGTGTGGATTTCGAGGCGGGCCTGCGGCCCTGGCACAGCCTGCGCCCGTTCGTTTCTGGCGAATATCTGGACGCGACCATCAAGAGCAATCTGCCGGGGCTGAACACGGCCAACCAGTTGGTCAACCTGCCCACCTCGGGCAAGGTGGCTGTCCGCTCTCCCAAGGAGATGGCGTCCCTTGGCCTGGATTATGACAACGGCACACTGTTCACGAACTTCATCGGCCACTGGACCGCGTCTCAGTATTCCACCTTCATGAACGACCAACAGATCCCGGCCTATGCCACCGCGAACATGACCTTCGGCTACCGCATGAAGAACCTGGCCTGGGCCAAGACCCCCGTCATCCAGCTGAACCTGGTGAACATCACCAACAACAAGTATCTCGGCGGGGTCTACACCGTGCAGAACAACGCCAAGGCAGCCACGGCGGTCAACGGAACGACGGTCAATGCATCGGGCCTGCCCACCTATGTGGCCGGTGCGGGGTTTGCGGCGATCGTCAGCGTCTCGGCGTCCTTCTAACCGCAGAGGCCTGGCCGACGTGGGAGAGGACATTCCTATCATTGACCTGGCCGCATTCGGCGGGGAGGACAAGGCGGCATCGGACGCTGTCGTGAGGGCGGTGGAAGCGGCCTGCAAAGAATTGGGCTTCTTCCTCGTCACCGGCCACGGCGTCGATGCGGGCGCGACGCAGCGGCTCTACGACTCGGCGCGGGCCTTCTTCAACATGCCAGAGGCCGAAAAGCGCCTGTCTGCCAGAACGCGGGCGCTTGAGGGCGGACTGACCTTTGTGCCTCTGGCCCAGGAATCCCTCAGCGGAACCGCCGGCGTAATCGCGCCGGGGGACTACAAGGAAAGCCTCAACTACGGGCCGCGGTTGGGCGGGGGGCCATGGCCTGACCAGCCCCCCGATCTGTTCGACGCCTTCACCGTCTATTTCGCGGAGATGGAAGTCCTGGCCGCGCGCCTGCTGAGTATCTTCTGCACCGCGGTAGGGCTGAGGGCTGACTACTTCGAGACCGATTTTGTCGATCACCTGTCGGCTCTGCGGGTGATCGATTACCCTGAACCGCCCGGCCCGCCCCTCCCCGGTCAGCTTAGAGCCGGGTCCCACACCGATTACGGCTTCCTGACCATTCTGCGGTCCGAGGCGTCTTCAGGCGGGCTGCAGGTCCAACGCCGCGACGGAGTCTGGATTAATGCGCCGGCCTTGGATGGCGCCTTTGTCATCAATATCGGCGACGCCTTCATGCGGCTGACCAACGACGTGTGGGTCTCCACCCCCCACCGCGTGGCCAATCCTCCGACCGAAGGCCGGGCCGGGTCGCGCCGTCAATCGATCCC
This sequence comes from Caulobacteraceae bacterium, assembly GCA_028291305.1. Taxonomy (GTDB): domain Bacteria; phylum Pseudomonadota; class Alphaproteobacteria; order Caulobacterales; family Caulobacteraceae; genus BOG-938. The sequence goes on along the minus strand of JAQGII010000446.1, from coordinate 3,446 downwards.
GTTTTTCCTGAACCCATCGGCGACAGCGATGATAAGATGCCTGGACCCGTTCTGCAGCAGCGAGCGGCCGGCGCGTTATTCGCCCGTCGGCTATGGCGACTATATTGCCCTGAAGACCAAGCAAGCGAACGCGTAAGCGAGTCTGATGATGACGACCAATATGGCCAAATCCTTCGCCTCGGACCACGCGACGGATGCGGAGGACTACAAGACCCGGTGCGAGTTGGCCGCCATTTACCGGCTGCTGGCGCATTTCCATATGTCCGACCTGATCTACACCCACGTCAGCGCCCGGCTGCCAGGCAACCACGACCGCTTTCTGATCAACCCTTACGGCATGCTGTTCCACGAAATCTGCGCCTCGGACCTGGTCGAGGTCGGGCCGGACGGCGTCGCCCTGAGTGCAGGCAAGGGGGGCACGGAAGTCAATGCAGCCGGCTTCAACATCCACTCAGCCATCCACGCGGGCCGGCGGGAAGTCCGGTTCGTCATCCATACCCACACCCGCGCGGGCGCTGCCGTTTCCTGCCAACGCGAAGGCCTGCTGCCCATCAGCCAGCAGGCCCTTATGTTCCACGACCGCCTAGGCTATCACGACTACGAGGGCTTCGCGCTGGACGCCGAGGAGCGGGTCCGCCTGATCGCGGATATCGCCGAGCACAAGGGCCTGATCATGCGTAACCACGGCCTCCTGGCGGTGGGGCGCACGGCCGCCGAGGCTTTCGGTCGAATCTACATGCTGGAGCGGGCCTGCGAAATCCAGATCGCAGCCCTGGCCGGCGGCCGGGAGCTGGTTATCCCGAGCCCTGAGGTCCAGGCTCATACCGGCGCCCAAGCCAACCCCGAGGGCCTGGCCGACTGGGAAGACCTGGCGTGGAACTCGGCCCTGCGCCTGATCTCCGCCAACAAGCCTGACTATCGGGACTAGACGATACCGACGTCGTCATGGTCAGTTTATAGAGCGGTTAGGCGACCGGGGGCAGCCGGGCGAGTTCGGCCAGCATGCGCCGATAGAGTTCGGCGGGATCCAGACAGCGGCGCAGCCACAGGCAGTTGTCCGGCAGGCCGGTCTGCCGGAGCCAATCCACCACCGTCATCCCCGTGGTGAGATGGCCGCTGCGTTCCACATCGACAGGACAACGCCGGCCCTCGAACAGCTCCGGCCAGAGCAGGGCGCCGACAGCGATGGCGTCGTGTAGCGGCCGCGATTTGGTGCCGAACTTCTTGTTTCCGTGGATCTCGAAGAACCGCATCATCCCGGCGCACGCCCGGCCGACTTCGGTGCCGAGCGCATCCAGCTCCTGCGACCAATCCACAGGCGCTGGCGCCGTGTGCGTACAGTCGATCGGCACCGCCGTGATATCGATCCCCGACGCCAGCACGATCGCCGCCGCCTCCGGATCGACGAGGATGTTGTACTCCGCAGCGGGGGTCATGTTGCCGCCCTCGAAGTAGCCGCCGCCCATGAACACGATCCGGGCGATGCGGCTGGTGATAGCCGGCTCCAGGCGCAAGGCTAGGGCCAGGTTTGTCTGGGGCGCCAGGGCGATCAGGCTCACGCTGCCAGCGGGTTCGCGCAGGAGGGTCTCCACCAGCCACTCTATCGCATGACGGGGTTCCGGCGGCCGCTGTGCGAGGGGCCAATCCCATCCGTCGATGCCGGTCTCGCCATGAATCTCCACAACCGGGCGCGCTTCGCGCAGCATCGGCCGCTCGGCGCCGGCGAAGACAGCGATGTGCCCGTGGCCGGCGAGCTCGACGATCCGGCGCGCGTTATCCGCGGTCTGGCGCGCGGGCACATTGCCGGAGACGGTAGTGACGCCCAGGATATGAATGCGCGGCGAGGCCAGGGCCAGCAGCAAGGCGAAAGCGTCGTCCTGCCCGGGATCGGTGTCGATGATGACGCGATACGTCGCGTCCGGCTGCGTGGCGTTCAAGTCAGCCGACCATGATCACGAGACGGCTTCGGGTTCGCGAACAGCCTGGCGGGTTTTCATCAGCGGTTGGATGCGGGTGCCGAAGGCGTCCATGCCCTTGATGAAGTCATCGAAGGTCAGCAGAACGCCGCCGGTGCCCTCCACCTCGGCCATCTCGTCGAGCATGGCGGCCACCTTGGCATAGGAGCCCACTAGGGTGCCCATGTTGATGTTCACCGCCGAGACCGTGTCGGACAGCTGCACAACGTTGGTGGTCTTGTTCACCGCGTTGGGCGCGCTTTGGGCTTTCAACCACTTCACGGCATCCTCGTCCACGCCGTCACGATAAGACTGCCACTTGGCTTCCGCCGCCTCATCGGTCTCGTCGGCAATGATCATCATCAGCACATAGATCCCGACCTTCCGGCCGGTCTTGGCAGTGGCGGCGGCCAGGCGCTTGTTGTTGGCTCCGAAGGCCTTGGGCGTATTGACCCCCACCCCCAGGCAGAAGGCGTAGTCGGCGTATTGGGCGGAGAAGGCCAGGCCCTCGTCCGAGGAGCCGGCGCATATGATCTTGGGGCTGACCTGGGGTTTCGGGCTGACCCGGCAGTCGGTCATCTCGAAATATTCGCCCTTGAAGTCGCTGACGCCGGTGTCCCAGAGGTCGCGAAGGATCTGGGCGTACTCCTTCAGCATGTCGTAGCGCTTCAGGTAGTGCTCCTCGCCCGGCCACAGCCCCATCTGGTCGTATTCGGCCTTCTGCCATCCCGTCACCAGGTTGACCCCGAAACGTCCGTGCGAGATGGAGTCGATGGTGGATGCCATGCGCGCCACGATCGCAGGTGGGATCGTCAGGGTGGCGGCCGTAGCGTAGATCTTGATCTTGCTGGTGACGGCGGCGAGGGCGGCCATCAAGGTGAAGCTTTCGAGGTTGTGTTCCCAGAACTGCGTCTTGCCGCCGAAGCCGCGCAGCTTGATCATCGACAGGGCGAAATCCAAGCCGTAGCCTTCGGCCTTCAACACGATCTCCTTATTGAGATCGAAGGTCGGCATGTACTGCGGCGAGTTTTCGGAGATCAGCCAACCGTTGTTGCCGATCGGGATGAAGACGCCGATTTCCATGACGGACCTCTATTGGATGGGTGAGGAGGCGGGGACGAAGGCCCTCGCCTCGAGAAACTGGAGCAGGCTCTGGTTGAAGCCATCGGGGTCGGTGACATTGACCGCATGGCCGCCCCAGGCGAACTGGACGTGGCCGGCCGACGGCAGGCCCTGAGCGAGGACGGCCGAGCAATGGGCCGGAACGAGCATGTCGTCCTTGGCTGAGACCAGCAGCGTGGGCGTCCGGATGTCCGCCAAGGAGTCGATCACATCGAATTCGGCGAGGGACTTGATCCTGAGCCTCAGCACCGCCTCGTCTTGGAACCCAGGCACGTGGTCGAGGGTCTGGCGATCGATGTCCTCCATCCGCGCTGAGATCCATTCGGCCGGAAACAGGAACAGGGGCTGGACCTTCAAATAGGCCGCCGC
>JAQGII010000123.1 GCA_028291305.1 Caulobacteraceae bacterium | reverse complement strand
AGGCCGAATGGAGGTCGTCGATGCGGCCGTCGTCGCCGATGCCGGGGGAGGCCAGGCGCAGACGGCCGACCTGCAGCGTGCGCACGCGCTGGATGGTGATCGCTTCGCCGGAACTGCCGTGCTGGTGGGCCATGATCGTCTCCTGGTGATCGCTCGCGACGGCAGAACCGCTACGGGCCCGCTTCTGTTTCACCGCTCAGGTCGGCGGATCGTAGCTTTCGTCGTCCCAGTCCACCTTGCGCCCCGGATTGGGCTGCCCGAGGTCCTGGCCCAGGGTCGGGCCGACGCCGTGGGGATGGTCGCCGAACACCGGGTGCGCGCGCTCGAAGCGCAGCCGGCGCTCCGCCCGCTCCAGCTCCATCTCCAGGTCCGCATCGTCCGCGGGGCCGCGCGCCTCATCGGGGATGCACATGCCAGTCTGGGCGGCGGTGTCCGTCTGGCGGATCTTGGCCATGGCTCACTCCTTCACTGCGTGGATGTAAACGACTTGACCGGGGTGGTGGTTCAGGTCGGCCGCACGGTTGCGGTGCGATTGAAGCGACGCCGTTCAAGGACTATATCAGCGGCGCCGATGGCTCGGGCTCGGCCCTATCCACTCCCGGGACGGCGAGGACGCTCTGCCCATGTTGCTGACCATGATGAAGGCCAAGCTGCATCGCGCGACGGTGACGCAGGCGGACCTCGAGTACGAGGGCTCCATCTCCATCGACCGCGACCTGCTGGACGCCTCGGGCATCCTGCCGCACGAGCAGGTGGACGTGCTCAACATCAACAACGGCCAGCGGTTCACCACCTACGCCATCGAGGCGCCGCGCGGCTCGCGCACCGTCGGGGTGAAAGGCGCGGCCGCGCGCCTGGTGCAGGCCGGCGACAAGGTGATCGTGGTGGCCTACGGCCAGCTGGACGCCTCGGAGGCGCGCAACTACGCCCCCAACGTGGTCCTGCTGGACGAAGGCAATCGCATCAAGTCCGCGGCGTGAGCCCGCGCGCCCCGCGCACGCTCCTACTTCTGGCGGTCGCCGCCCTGGCGGCCGCAGCCTGCGACAAGCTTCCCGGACGGGGCGCGAAGCTGGGCTTCGACAAGGAACGGCTGGAAGCCGCGCTCGACCCCTCGGTCGGCGGGCCGGATACCTGCATGGTGATCGAGGACGTCAAGACGGGGGCAGAGGTCTACCGCTACGGCGCCCAGTCGGTCTGCAACCGGCCCCTGGCGCCCTGCGCCACCTTCCAGATCCCGCTGGCCCTGATCGGCCTCAGCGACGCCAAGCTCAGGCCGGACGAGACCTGGACCTGGGACGGCAAGGTGCAGCCCTACAAGGCGTGGGAGCACGACACCGACCTGAAGGGCGCCTGGCGCTCCGGCTCGGGCTGGTTCTTCCGGCGCCTGGCCCTGGCCATCGGCCCCGACCGTTTCAAGCAGCAGCTGTCCGCCTTCGGCTACGGCCAGGGCGGGCCGGTCGGCCGGCCGGAGTCCTTCTGGCAGGGCCCGGCGGCCGGCGGGGGCCTGTTCCTGTCGACCCGCAACCAGGCCGACGTGCTGCGCAAGCTGGCCCGCAGCGAACTGCCGGTGAAGCCGGAGGCCGCCGCCGCCGTGCAGGGCCTGATGGCCGATACCGTCCGCGGCGGCGTGGCCCTGTCCAGCCTGGGCGGCAGCTGCCCGTCGATCGCCGACGACAGCCACAGCGTCAGCTGGTGGCTGGGCCGCCTCCAGGGCCCGGACAGCGACCGGGTGTTCGCCCTGTCGATCGAGTCGCAGAACCCCCTGCCGGGCTCGGAGATCCGCAGCCGCATCCTGCCCATCTTTACCAACGTCGGGTTGCTGCCGGCGGCCTAGAAATCGCGGTGGCGGCCTACCGCGCCATCTCGTAGACGCCGCTGACCTCGATCCTGACGCCGAGCTCGCCGGCCTCGACCGGAGTCTCCACCCGCTTGGACGCGGTCATCAGCGCCATCGGCCGCACGGGGCCGGGCGTATAGCCGCCGCCTTCGGACAGGTTGACCAGCCGTCCCAGGGTGTAGCCGGTGGCCCTGGCGTACAGGTCGGCCTTGGCCTTCAGCGCCGCCACCGCCTTGAGGCGGGCCGCGTCTTCCGCCGCGCCGGGGTCCTTGAGGCCGAAGCCGACGCCGTTGATCTCGTTGGCGCCGCCGGCGGCCACTCCGTCCAGCACCGCGCCCAGGCGGTCCAGCTCGCGCACTGTCACCGACACCTGGTTGGACGCCTGGTAGCCGGTCAGCTGGCGCTGCTGGTTCGGCGGGAAGGCGTACTGCGCCTGGACGTTGAAACCGGCGGTCTGGATGTCGCGCTCGGCCACCCCCAGGCGGCGCAGGGCGGCGATCACCCGGGCCATCTGCGCCGCATCCTGCTTCATCGCCTCGGCGGCGGTGGCGGCGGTGGCGGCGACGCCGAGGGTGACCGAAGCCATGTCGGGGGCCAGGCGCGTCTCGCCCGCGGCGGTAAGGGTCAGGGTCGTGGGGTCGGCGGCCAGGGCCGGGGCGGCGGCGCCCAGGGTGGCGGCCAGGGCGATCAGGACGGCGCGCATGAAAATCCTCCGGACCCTTGGCGCAGGCCGCGGGACCGGAGGACCTTAGAAGGACCCGCCTGAACCGTCGATGACGGCCCGGCGGGCTTTGCGGGAGCCTATTTCAGGCGATCCTTGACCTTGGCGATGCCG
>JAQGII010000100.1 GCA_028291305.1 Caulobacteraceae bacterium | reverse complement strand
AGGGCGTCGCCAGGGGTGAGCCTTATAGTTTGCAAGAAGATTTCCATATGACGGGATTGATAAGAAAATACGGGCCCCGCAAGCTGGACTCAGGTCGCCTTATCCGTAGGATGCGTTGAGCTGAATCTTCCCGCCTATCCGGAAGGTCCGGGAATTCCATAAGAACGGGAATTCCATAAGAAAAAGCGACCCGACGCCTGGGCCGGGTACGAGGGAACGGGGAACGATGGATAGTCGCGGGGAAGGCTTTCGGCAGGTGCTGGATTCGACCAGGGTCCCCCGCGCGCTCTATTGGGTGCTGGGCCTGATCGCGCTGCTGCTGGTCACCGACGGGTACGGAACCCAGTCCATCGGCTTTGTCGCGCCCGTCCTGATCAAGGTCTGGGGCGTCAAGAAGGCGGCCCTGACCCCCGTGATCGCCCTGGGGCTGGTCGGCGTGATGATCGGCGCCTGCGGCGCGACCCCCCTGGCCGACAAGATCGGCGCCCGGCGCATCCTGATCGCCTGCGCGGTCCTCTACGGGGTCCTGATGACGGCGACGGTGCTGGTCACCGACATCTCCGGACTGATCCTGATGCGCATCCTCACCGGGGTGGCCCTGGGCGGGGCGATGCCGACCGGGATCGCTCTGGTTTCCGAATATTCGCCCACCCGCCTGCGGGCCACCCTGGTTACCGTCGCGGTGTGCGGCTTCTCCCTCGGCGGCGCCCTCGGCGGCGCCGTGGCCAGCCTGGCCATCGGCCATTTCGGCTGGCAGTCGGTGTTCTTCATCGGCGGCGTGGCGCCGCTGCTGCTGACGCCGCTGCTGTTCCTGTCGCTGCCGGAGTCCCTGCCGCTCGTGCTGGCGGGCAAGGCCAGCGCCCGCGCCATGGCCATGGTCCGCGGCCTGGCTCCCGGCTGGACGCCCGCCGTCAGCGCCGCCTACGAGTCGCGGGCGACGGTTCCGGGCAACCCGGTGCTGGGCCTGTTCGCCGACGGACTGGCGGGCCCCACCCTGCTGATCTGGGTGCTCTTTTTCATGAACCTGATGGTGCTCTACACGCTGTCGAGCTGGCTGCCGACCATCATGACCGGGGCGGGCCTGCCGCTGGCCACGGCCAATTTCGCCACCAGCTTCTATCAGCTCGGCGGCGCCTTCGGCGGGCTGCTGATCGCGTTCCTGTGCGACAGGTTCTCGTCCCGCTACGTCCTGCCGATCACCTTCATCGGCGCGTCGATCTCCTGCTTCCTGATCGGCTCGGCGGGCGTGAACCCGACCCTGATCGTCACGGCCATCTCCGCCGCCGGCTTCTGCGTGGTGGGCGGGCAGAGCGCGGCCAACGCCTTCGTCGGCAACTACTATCCGTCCCAGGTGCGCGCCAGCGGCATCGGCTGGGCCCTCGGCATCGGCCGGCTCGGCACCATCCTGGGGTCCTATGTGATCGGGGCCTTGATCGCCGGAGGGGTGGAAGCCCACACCCTGTTCGAGATCTGCGCCATTCCCGGCCTGTTCGCGGCGCTCGCCATCTGGCTGGTGGCGCGCAACAAGCCTTCCGGCGCCCGCGTCGCCCCGGTGGGCGTCGAACCCGTAAATGTGAAAGCTTGACCCGCCGCGGCAACGCCGGCGGGCCCGGATAGGTCAATGTTCGAGAGAGGCCCTATGTATCAAACTCTGCCCGGCACGCTCCATGAGGCCAACGAAGAACTGAAAAAGGTCTCGTACAAGCGCATTGCCACCGAAGAAGCGTTCTGTCCGCCGGAAATGCTGAACATCTATCGTGAGATGCTCGACAAGAAGCTGCTGAACGACCCCGGCTTCAACACGATGTTCGGCTTCTATCTGGGCAGCGATAGCCTGCGGGCCAAGCAGATCCGCGACTATCTGACCGACCTGGGCGAGCTGCGCATTTCGCACATGGACCAGCGCGGCATCGACATGCAGGTGATCGGCCTGACCTCGCCGGGCGTGCAGGTGATGCCCGCGCCCCAGGCCACGTCCTTTGCCGCCTACGCCAACGACGTGCTGTCCGACGCCTGCAGGAAGCATCCGACCCGTTTCGCGGGCCTGGCCGCGGTCGCGCCGCAGGACGCCAACGCCGCCGCCAAGGAGCTGGAGCGCAGCGTCACCAAGCTGGGCCTCAAGGGCGCGATCATCCACTCGCACACCTTCGGCGAATACCTGGACGACCCCAAGTTCTGGCCGCTGCTGGAGGCCGCCGAGGCGCTCGACGCCCCCATCTACCTGCATCCCCAGGTGCCGCCGCCGGCCATGATCGGGCCCTTCCTGGACGCGGGACTGGACGGCGCCATCTACGGTTTCGGGGTCGAGACCGGCCTGCACCTGCTGCGGCTGATCACCACCGGCGTCTTCGACCGCTTCCCCAAGCTGACCTTCGTGGTCGGCCACCTGGGCGAGGCCCTGCCGTTCTGGATGTACCGCCTGGACTACATGCACCGCGCCGGCGTGGTGGCCAAGCGCTACGAGCGCATGCAGCCGATCCAGGGCAAGGTGAGCGACTACCTGCGCCGCAATGTCTACGTCACCACCAGCGGTTTCGCGTGGGAGCCGGCCATCAAGCTTTGCCAGGAGGTCCTGGGGGTGGAGCGGGTGCTCTACGCCATGGACTACCCCTACCAGCATGATGTCGCCGAAGTGATCGCCACCGACGATCTCGATATCAGCGACGAGGTCAAGAAGATGCTGTTCCAGACCAACGCCGAGACGGTGTTCAAACTCTAGATCCGCCCCGCTTGCGCCGGGGCCTTATCGGAACAGGCTGAGGATCCCGCCGCTGCTGGCGCTGCTGCTGGTCGAGGTCTGCCCGGCGGTCAGGCGCGCCAGCCCCGCCGAGTAGTTGGCGATCTGATTGGTCAGGTAGGTCGGCACGCTGCCGCCGCTGCTCTTGGCGGCGGCGGCCTGTTCGGAGGCCATGGTCGGCGGGTTGACCAGGTCCTGATAGGCCTGCTTCACGGCGTACATGGCCGCCTGGATGGCGTTGGACGCATGCTGCGCGTCGGTCGCGGTGTTGAGATTCAGGTTGGTGGGCAGGTTCAGGCCGTATTCGCGCAGCTGCTTCACGTCGGTCAGGTTGTTGACCGTCGCCACGGTGCGGATCACCCCGCTGGGCAGGCCCAGCGCCGACAGGACGTTCGTGCCCGACCCATTGCTCTGGGCGGTGTAGGAGAGGCCGCTCGACGCCTGCTGCGGATCCAGCTCGATGAAATCGGTGGTGTTGTTGGGCGTGATCGACAGCTGGCTGGTGCTGCCCACGGCCACCACGGTGGCGGTGCCCGATCCGTGCATGGCCGTGGTCAGCTTGGTCGCCAGGGTCGCCAGGGTGTCCTTGGCGGTGATGGTGATCTTGGTCTGCGGGCCGCCGGGCGTGGTGCGCAGATAGAAGCTGTCGCCGGCCTTGATCGCCGTCGCGGCGGTCAGCAGGCCGGAACTGGCCGGGTTGAGGGCGCCCTGGGGCAGGCCCAGCTGGTCGAGCACCGATGTCCCCGTGGAGGAGACGGAGACGGCCGTCGGTACGGCCTGGCCGTTGGCCCCGGCGAAGGTGCTGGAATAGGAGACCGCGCCGCTGGAGGTGTCGACGCCCGTGACGAAGCCCTCGGTGGCGCCGATCGCGGCGAGGCTGGAAGGGTCGTTGGCGATGGTGCCGGTCAGATAGGCCTGGCCGCCGGCCACCGACAGCGCGGTCGCCGTCTGCGTCGCGCCGGACTTGCCCAGATAGGTGACCGTGTCGCTGGCCTGGGCGGTCAGGTTGGTGGACAGGGTGGCGATGAAGCCGTCGCCGACGCCGGTATAGGGCTTGGCCACCGTGGCCGCGTTGATGGTCGCCGTCGAGACGTTGCCGCCCACCACCACCTGGCCGTTGGTGACCGCGATGCCCACCAGGCCGGTGGCGCTGCCCAGGGTCCGGGTGGCGACCGGGGTGGGCTTGTGGGTCCCGTTCAGGGAGAAGCTGCGCACCACCGCCTTGCCGTTTTCCGTGCCCAGCGTGTAGAGCGCGTTCGTCGCGCTGTCGTAGGCCATCCCGGCCGAGGTGTTGTCGCCGCTGGAGCCGAACTGGGTGGTGAAGGTGGCCACGCCCGCTTTGGTGAACCCCTGGATGAATTCGTCGGATGCCCCGTGCATGATCTGGTTGCCGACCATGCCGGTGGTGGCCCCGCTGACATAGACCGAACCGTCCGCGCCGAACACGACGCCCGAAGCCGCGGCGCCCCCGGCCGTCGCCGGGATCGTCTGGCTCCAGCTGGGCGCGCCGGTGGAGTCGAACACCTGGACGAAGGCGCTGGTGGTTCCCGCGGTGGTCACGCCGTTGGCCGTGGTGGTCGAGTTGGTGGTGTTGGTGCCCGCCACCGCGACGCTGCCGTCGGTGTTGACCGCCAGGGAATAGCCCGAGGCGGTCTGCAGGCCGGCGAGCTGTTTGGTGTAGAGCAGCTTGCCGGCGGCGTCGTACTTGAGCAGGGCCACGCCCTGGGTCCCGGCTACCGACGCATTGTTCAGCGAGCCCGAGACGTCGGCCAGCAGATAGACCGAGCCGTCCGACGCCGTGGCGCTGGCCTGCACCGAATCCACCCCGTCGGGCAGGGTCTTGGCGAACACCCCGCCGACGGGCAGTCCGGTGGTGTTGCCGGCGTTGGAGATGGGCGTTGGCGCCGTGCCGACCACGTTGTTGCCGGTCTGCAGCTTCATCATCTGCTCGCCGGTCGGGGTGGTCGACGACGAGGACGAGGAGGTGGACGAAGTCGTGGAGGTGCTCGAGGTGTAGGTCGGGGCCCCGCCCGTGCCCATGCTGACATAGACGGCGGCGGCGGTGGACGGCGCGGAGAAGCTGACCGATTCCGCGGACGAGCCCTTGATGGAGAAGCCCCACTGGGGATCGCCCTTGGTGGTCGTGGTCTGGCCGCCGACGGTGCTGGTGACGGTGGCGTTGCCCAGATTGGCGATGCTGAAGCGGGTGGAGACGTTGGCCGTGGACAGCTGGGTGTTGATGTAGTTGACGACGTTGTCGATCGTGCGGGCCTTGGAGCCCATGCCCGACAGGTCGATGTTGACCGTGGTCGGGGGCTGGGTGGTGCTGGTCGTGGTCCCGTCAGGCTTGGTGATGGTGGTGGTGGCGTATTTGTTGGCCACCGAGATGGTGAACTGCACGTTGCCCTGCAGCGCCTTCAGCGGCAGCTCCTCCTGGCCCGTCCCGATGATGCCGGTGGTGTAGGTCTGGTAGGCGCCGTTGGGGATGCCGACGGTGGATTGCACCGTGGTGTTGACCTTGCCGGAAGTCAGGTTGAAGGCGTTGAACGGGGCGTTGCTCAGGAAGTTCTGGACCTGATTCATGCCCGAGACGAAGGTCGACTGCAGCTGCGCCGACGAGATCGACGACAGGCTGGAGCTGGCCGAGGAGGTCCCCGCCGCCGCGGCGGTCTGGGCGATGTCGTTGAGGGTGTTCAGACCCTGGTAGAGGGCGAACAGGTCCTGGTAGTCGCTGGTGTTGACCCCGGCGGGCGCATCCAGCTTGGCGCTGCTCGGATCGACGAAGGCGGCGCCGTTGACCGCGTTCTGCACGGCGGAGCTGACGCTGGGCTTCGCGACCGTCGAACTCCAGGGCGCGGTCGGGACCTTGACGTTGGCGCTGGTCGAAGCGGCGCTGGCGATGCCCTCCTTGCCGGTCAGATAGCTGAGCAGGGCGGAACTGGTGGCCGCGGCCGCAGTGCTGGAACCGGACGCGGAGCCCGACAGCATGCTGAGGGCCGTCTGGCCCTGATAGTAGCTCAGCAGGCTCGGGCCCGTTATCGAACTGACCATCAGGCGGATCCATGCGCGTCGGCGCGCGCGACCACAGTGGCCCGGGGCGGTTGACATCCGGTTAAGCCGGCCGGCATCGACTTGATTGGATTCATCATTCCGCCGCCGCCTAGGCCGAATAGCCGAACGCTTGGACATAGGGCTCCAGCGCCAGCAGGACGGGCGCCAGCGCCACCGCATAGCCTCTCCAGGCTTCGATCCCGTCGCGGTTCAGGCCCTTCCGCACCTGCGGCGCGCTGGGAGTGCGGATGGGGCGCTTGCGGGCGGTTTCGGGGAACTCCCTCAGCAAATCGGTCCACGGCAGGCCCAGGAAGTCGCACAACCGCCCCGCCACGGCGTCGAAGTCGGCCACCAGGTCCTCGTGGCGGTAGATCAGGCTGGGGTTGCGCGAACGCTCCAGGAACACCGCCAGGATGTCCATGGCCCCGGCGTAGAGCCGCGCCGAACGCTCCAGGTCCATCAGTTCGTAGGTCACCGGGGTCATGCGGAACGGCCGGCGGAAGCAGCTCAGCACCACGTCGCGCGGATCACGCCGGGCGACCACGATGCGGGCCTCTGGGAACAGCTTGCCGATCAGCGGCAGCCACAGGGTGTAGAAGGGCTGCTTGTCGACGAACACCTTGCCGGCGGGATCGACGCCGAAGCTCCTGACCCGCGCCCAATAATCCCGCCGCCAATGGTCGGCGGCCGCCTCGTCCATATGGGCCAGGGCGTCGATGTTGTCCGGCGGATCGAGGTAGGCGTCGATGGCGGGCATCAGGGTGGTCTGCTCCTCCAGGGCGACGACCTGGGGGTGGCTGGCCAGCACCTGTTCCAGCAGCGTGGTGCCCGAGCGGGGGAAGCCCACCACGAACACATGCCCCACCGCGCCGCCGCCGGTTTCGGCGAGGCTGCCCGCCGGCTGCCACAGCGCCGCGTCGGCCGCGCGGTAGCCGTCGCGCAGGCGATGGCAGAGGTCGAGCCCCGCCAGCGGCTGCGGCCCCGCGCAGGCGCGGGCGTGCCGCCGGCGGAAGATGGCGGCCGAAGCCGCGTAGGCGTCGAAGGCTTCGGTCTTGCGGCCCAGGGCGTCGAGGGCATCGCCGCGGACCCGGTGGGCGAGGGCATCCTGCTGCGGCGGCGCGGCCCGGCCATGGTCCCGCGCCAGGGCCAGGCGGTCGATCGCCTCGGCGGGCCGCCCCTCCTGCACCGCCAGGCGGGCCAGGGCGAGGGCGGCGGCGGGCTGGGCGGGATCCAGCGCCAGGGCCTGCTCGGCGTAGGCGCGCGCGGTCCCGGGGTCCTGGTGCTGCAGCGCCAGCAAGGCCATCGTCCCCACCGGATCGGCGTAGGCGGGATCGATCTCGGTGGCGTGCCGGTGGCTGACCAGGGCGGCCGCCTCGTCGC
>JAQGII010000094.1 GCA_028291305.1 Caulobacteraceae bacterium | reverse complement strand
CGGCACCGCTGGCGGGTCGCTCGTCACCGTGACGGTTGGCGGCCAGCAGATCGGCAACGCGCGCTCCTAACGGCAGCCGGCGCAACCGGAAAGATCGAGGCGGGTCCTTCGCGGGAGCCGCCTTTTTCTTTTGTGCCGACCCTAAGCCGCCGCTTCCCGCTCGGCTTCGGCCTGGAGCAGGCGGCCGAGGATGGCGCGGCCCTGCTGCAGGCCGGCGTCGGCGGCGATGCCGGTCATGCGCTCGTGGGGATGCTCGTCGATCACCGCCTGCTGCGCCTGGATGATGAACTTGTCCTCGGCGAAGGCGATCGCCGTCTGGCGGTGGATCTCCTCGGTGACCGTCGGGTTGTCGAGTTCGAAGCCGTTGGCCGCCGCCCAGAAGTAGTGGGTCGAGCCCTCCGTCTCGGGCGTCAGGGCCTGGACGGTGTGGAACACCAGCGCCTCGGGCGGCCGCGCGCCCTCCAGCGCCCCGACCCCGGCCGGAGCGGAACCGAAGTCCATGCTCAGCAGATTGCCGGCCACCCGCCAATCGTAGATCTGCCAGCGGTCCACCGGCCCGTCGAACTTGGCCAGGCCCTTCAGGTAGGGAGCCAGCGGGGTGTTGCTGTACAGGCGCGAGATGCGCAGCCCCCACTCGAACCGCTCGATCTGCGGCTTCACCTCGGCGCTGACCCTACCGCCGCCCAGGGTGTTCTCGTGCACGAAGCCCAGGTGGGAGAAGTCCAGCAGGTTGTCCATGATGGTGACGTAGTTGGCCCGGTCGTAGTGGATGTAGCCGGGCTTGGCCCGCCAGTCGGGGGCGGCCAGCCAGTGGGCGTCGGGGATCAGGGCCGGATCGGCCAGGGCGGCGTCGCCCATCCAGATCCAGATCAGGCGGTCGCGCTCGGCCACCGGATAGGTCTTCAGCTTCAGGTTGGGGCTGATGTGCTCCTGGCCCGGCACGTCGATGCAGCGGCCGGCGGAGTCGAACAGCAGGCCGTGGTACATGCAGCGCAGGGCGCCGCCTTCCAGCCGGCCCGCCGACAGGGGCGCCAGGCGGTGCGGACAGCGGTCGGCCGCCGCCAGCGGGCCGCCCCGCTCGTCGCGGTAGAGGATCAGCGCCTCGTCCAGCAGGCGGCGGGCGAGGATCCGGCCCGGCTCGACCTCGAAATCCCACGCCGCGACATACCAGGTGTTCCTCAGGGCCTTCATGGCGTCTCCCATAGGCTCGGTATACTTTATCGCCTCGCCGACCCAGCCGGGAAAGGCAAGATCGCTGTCAACTCTGCACCGAGGCGCTTGGCTTTGTATACATTTTCGTGAATAACCAAATCCGGCATGGCCTGCGGGCCCGTGCAGGCTAACATCGCCCATCCCCGCCGGCCGACAAGACGGGGTGCAAGAGGAAACGGTCCGATGGATGACGGCGCGCCCCAGTTCAAGATCACCAAAGTGCCCGAGCCGAACCTGGACATGATCCAGAAATACGGCGTGGAAGGCACCTACGTCAGCGCCTCGGAGAAGGACTCCCCCTGGGTGCCCTTCGGCGACACCGCCTTCATCCGCCACCTCGCCTTCGACGTGCGCAGCAACAGCTACTGCAACATCCTGTGGGTGAAGTCGGGCGGCTGGCTCGGCACCCACAAGCACCACGGCGCGGTGTCGGCGATGGTGCTGGAAGGCAGCGTCCAGTACCTGGAGTACGACTGGGTGGCGACGCCCGGCGACTTCATCACCGAGACCCCCGGCACCGCCCACACCCTGGTGTCCAAGCACCCCGAGGGCATGAAGGCCATCTTCTGGCTGCAGGGCGCGCTGGAGTTCTACGACCAGGAGGGCAAGTGGACCGAGACGCTCGACGTCTTCTGGTTCATCAAACACTACACCGGCTACTGCGAAGCCAACGGCATCCCCATCAACAAGCAGCTGTTCATCTAGTCGCGGCGCATGGGCGTCACCCGCAACAGCATCCTCGACCAGTTCGACATCCGCGGGCGGTCCGGCCTGGTGACCGGCGCCGCCTCGGGCATCGGCCTGGCCTATGCCGAGATGCTGGCCGAGGCGGGGGCCAGGGTCACCTTGACCGACATCGACGGCGACGGCGCCGAGCGCGAGGCCGAGCGCCTGCGGGCCGGCGGCGCCGAGGCGCGCGCGGCCACGCTGGACGTGGCCGACCGGGCGGGCATGACCGCGGTGTTCGACGACCATGCGGCGGCCTATGGCGGGCTCGACATCTGCTTCGCCAACGCCGGCATCGACCCCGGGGCGGGTTTCTGGAGCCCGGAGGGCCATCGCACCGAGGACGGCCAGATCGACACCATGGACCCGGCGCGCTGGGACCGGACCATCTCCATCAACCTGACCGGCGTGTTCAACACCTTCCGCGAGGCGGCGCGCCTGATGAAGCCGGCCCGCAAGGGCTCGATCGTCGCCACCTCGTCCAACGCCGCCGTGTTCAACGAACCGATCGTCGGCATGCCCTACATGCCGGCCAAGGCCGGTGTGGCGCACATGGTCCGCCATCTCGCCCTGGAGCTGGCCGAGTTCGGCGTGCGGGTGAACGCCATCGCGCCCGGCCCCTTCGTCACCAACATCGGCGGCGGCTGGCTGCGCGATCCGGTGGTGCGCGCGGCCTGGGACAACAGCGTGCCCCTGGGCCGGATCGCCGAAACCAACCAGATCAAGCCGCTGGCCCTGTATCTGGCCTCCGACGCCTCCTCCTACATGACCGGCGCCCATGTGGTGATCGATGGCGGCGCCATGATCGGGAACCTGCACCGATGAAAGCAGCCGTGTTCAAGGGCCTGGGCCAGAAGCTGTGCATCGAGGCGCTGCCCGATCCGGAGCCGGGCCCCGGCGAGGTGGTGATCAAGGTCGGGCGCTGCGGCATCTGCGGCTCGGACCTGCACATGACCGAGGACCCGATGTTCGGCGTCCCGTCCGGCGCGGTGCTCGGCCACGAATTCGCCGGCGAGGTGGCGGCCATCGGCAAGGGCGTGGAGGGCCTGCGCCTCGGCGACCGGGTGTCGGTGCCGCCGGTCAAGGGCTGCGGCCATTGCCCCAGCTGCCTGGCGGGCGAGCCCGCCTGGTGTCTCGAGATGGCGCTGATCGGCGGCGGCTACGGCGAATACGCCCTGGCCGAGGCCCGCCAGATCGTGCGCCTGCCCAGTTCCGCCAGCATCGCCGACGGGGCTCTGGTCGAACCCCTGGCGGTGGCCCTGCACGGGGTGATGCAGTCGGGTCTGCGGCCCGGCGACAAGGTGGTGATCCTGGGGGCCGGCCCGATCGGCCTGGCGACCGCTTTCTGGGTCCGGCGGATGGGCGCCAGCCATGTGGTGATCACCGACCTGGAACGGTTCCAGGAAGAGCGGGCGATGACCATGGGCGCCACCGCCTTCGTGGCCGGCCCCGAGGATCACGTGGCCCAGGCCGACCGCATCCTCGGCGGCAAGGCCGACCTGGTGTTCGAATGCGTCGGCGTGCCGGGCATGATCGCCCAGGCGGTGGAGCACATCCGCGTCCACGGCACGGTGCTGGTGCAGGGGCTGTGCACCAGGCCCGACAGCTTCATCCCGTTCAAGGCCCTGTCCAAGGAGGCGCGCATCCAGTTCGCCGCCTTCTTCAAGAGCCAGGAATACGAGGCGTCGCTGGACGCCCTCAGCGCCGGGGCGGTGGAGCCGCGCGCGCTGATCACCCAGACCATCGACCTGGCGCAGCTTCCCGACACCTTCGAGGCGCTGCGCAAGCGGACCCATCAGTGCAAGGTGATGGTGGCGCCGTAACAACTGACGACAAACGCTCCAGCCAAGAAGGAGCGGACAGGGAGAGCCGATGACGACGCAGAAGACGAGCGCCCGCTACCAGGCGACCATGGTGGCGATCCTGAGCCTGAACTTCGGCGTGCTGTTTTTCGACCGCAACGCGCTGAACTTCCTGATGCCCTATGTGCAGCCGGACTTGAAGCTCAGCTTCTCCCAGGTGGGCTACCTGTCCTCGGCGCTATCGTTCACCTGGGCCCTGTCGGGGCTGTTCATCGGCGCCTGGTCGGACCGGGCCGGCCGCAAGAAGATCTTCATCGTCATGGCCGGCGTGGCCTTCTCGGTCTGCTCGCTGATGTCGGGGATCGCCTCCTCCTTCGTGATGCTGCTGGGCGCGCGCCTGCTGATGGGCGCGGCGGAAGGCGCCGTCCTGCCGATCTCCCATTCGCTGGTCGCCGCCGAGGTCTCGCCGCAGCGGCGCGGCCTGGCCATGGGGGTGACCCAGAATTTCGGCTCCAACTTCCTCGGCTCCTTCGTCGCGCCGGTGGTGCTGACCGTGTTCGCTGCGACCTTCGGCTGGCGCCACGCCTTCTTCCTGGCCGGCGCCCCGGGCCTGATCTGCGCGGCCCTGATCTGGTTCTTCGTCAAGGACCCCGAACGCGCGGACGGCGAGGGCGGGGCGGAGGACCGGCTGACCCTGGCCGAGGCGTTCAAGCACCGCAACATGATCCTGTGCTCGCTGATCGCCGTCCTGCTGGTCTCCTATCTGGTGATCACCTGGGCCTTCATGCCGCTGTTCCTGACCCAGGTGCGCGGTTTCGACCCCAAGGCCGCGGGCTGGCTGATGGGCGCGCTGGGGCTGTCGGCCACGGTCGGCAGCTTCGTGGTGCCGGCCATCTCCGACCGCGTCGGCCGGCGCCCGGTGATGATCGCCATCCCCTTCCTGGGACTGATGATCCCCTTCGGCGCCATGTACCTGGGCGGCTCGCCCTGGATCCTGGCGCCGGTCTTCTTCTTCGGCTGGGCGCTGAACGGCATCTTCCCGCTGTTCATGGCCACCATCCCCTCCGAGACCATCCCGGCGCGCTACGTGGCCACGGCCGCCGGCTTCGTCATGGGCCTGGGCGAGGTGATCGGCGGCGTGTTCAGCCCGGCGGTCGCCGGCAAAGCGGCCGACCTGGCGGGGTTGCCGGCGGTGATGTGGATCCTGGCGGCCCTGGCCCTGCTGGCCGGCTTCCTCGGCATGGGCCTGCACGAGACCGCGCCGGGCAAGATGCGCAGCGCCCTGCAGGATGCTACGGAGTTCGCGCCGGTCTGACCGTCCGTCTGCTGCCGGCCAGGGTATCGGGAACGCGCAGTCCATGGCCGGCAACATCTATTCCACCGCCGCAACCGTCGGCATGCGCCTGCAGAACGGCGTCGCCTTGCTGCAGCAGGGGCGGCTGGAGGAGGCCTGGCAGGCCTTGGGCGAGGTCGTGGCGGCCGATCCCGACCATGCCCTGGCCCATCACCTGATGGGGTTGGTCCTGCTGAAGGCGGGCGAGGTCAACGAGGGCATCGGCCTGATCCGGCGGTCCATCGCGCTGGATCCGCGCGACGCCGCCGCCCACGGCAACCTCGGCAACGCGCTGCGCGAAACCGGGGCCCACGACGAGGCGCTGGAGGCGTGCGAGGCGGCGCTGGCGCTCGATCCGGGATTCCTCGACGCCCAGGTCAACCGGGCCAGCGCCCTGCTCGAACTCGGCCGCCCCGCCGAGGCCCTGGCCGGCTACGACGCGGCCCTGGCCCGCCAGCCGAACCTGGCCTGGGTGCTGAACAACCGCGGCAACGCCCTGCGCGCCCTCAACCGCAATGCTGAGGCCGCCGACAGCTTCGACAAGGCCATGGCGCTGGAGCCCGGCGTCGCCGAGATCCGCGTCAACGCCGGCTTCGCCCGGCTGGCCCTGGGCGACTACGCCCGGGGTCTGGAGCTGCTGGAGTGGCGCTGGAAGAGCCAGCGGATGGTCGCCTACCTGCGCAGCCGGGCCTTTTCCGCGCCCTTCTGGCGGGGCGAGGAGCCGCTGGCCGGCAAGACCCTGCTGCTGCACAGCGAGCAGGGCTTCGGCGACATCCTGCAGTTCTGCCGCTACGCCAAGCCGGCGGCGGATCGGGGTGCGCGGGTGGTGGTCGAGGTGGAGGCGCCGCTGGCGGCCCTGATGGCGACCCTGCCCGGCGTCGACCAGCTCGTGGAGCACGGCCAACCGCTGCCGGCCTTCGACCTGCACTGCCCCATGATGAGCCTGCCGTTCGCCTTCCGCACGACGGTGGAAACCATCCCTGCGGGGGTCCCCTACCTGTTCGCCGACCCGGCCAGGACCGCCGCCTGGGCCGCCCGGCTGGGTCCGAAGACCAGGCCGCGGGTGGGGCTGGCGTGGTCCAGCGGCGTGCGCCCGGACCAGCCGGAGCTGAAGGCCATCAACGGCCGGCGCAACATCCCGCTCGCCAAGCTGGCGGCGCTCAAGGGCGTGAACGCCGACTTCTTCAGCCTGCAGAAGGGCCAGCCCGCCGAGGGCGAGTTCGCCGCCCTGGACCAGGGGGCCTGGGACGGTCCGCCCATCGCCGACACGGCCAAGGACATCGGCGATTTCGCCGACACCGCCGCCCTGATCGAGACCCTCGACCTGGTGGTCACCGTCGACACCTCCACCGCGCACCTGGCCGGCGCCCTGGGCAAGCCGGTCTGGATCATGAACCGTTTCGACGCCTGCTGGCGCTGGCTGCCGCAGCGGCTCGACAGCCCCTGGTACCCCACCGCCCGCCTGTTCCTGCAACCGGCCATCGGCGACTGGGACAGCGTCCTGGCCGAGGTGCGGTCCGCACTGGAGGCGCGCTTCGGGGACCGAGCGGGACGCTGCTGAAGACCGGCGCGCTCAGCTGTCGATGAGGTCGCGGACCTTGGCGCCGAGCGCCGCCATGACGAAAGGCTTGGTGATCACCGCCATCCCCGTCTCCAGCTGGCCGCTTCCGAGCACGGCCTTCTCGGCGTAGCCGGTGATGAACAACACCTTGAGGCCGGGGCGGTCGATGCGTGCGGCGTCCGCGATCTGCCGGCCGTTGATGCCGCCGGGCAGGCCGACATCCGTGATCAGCAGGTCGATGCGGGCGTCGGACTGGAGGACGCGAAGCGCGCCTGGGCCATCGCTCGCCTCGATCGCCTTGTAGCCACTGTCCTCCAGGACCTCGACCACGAGCAGCCGGATCGTGGGTTCGTCCTCGACGACAAGCACGATCTCGCCGCCGCCGTCGCCGGCGTCCACGCTCGGCCGCGCCGTCGCTTCGGCGCTTTCGGCGTCGCCGAGGAAGCGGGGCAGGTACAGGCATATCGTCGTGCCCTTGCCGACTTCGGAATCGATCCGCACCTGTCCGCCGGACTGGCGAGCGAACCCGTAGACCATGGACAGGCCAAGCCCGGTGCCCGCCCCGAGCGGCTTGGTGGTGAAGAACGGATCGAAGGCGCGGCTGATGACTTCGGGCGTCATGCCGGCGCCGGTATCGGTGACGCAGAGCGACACATATTGGCCCGGCGCCAGGTCGCGCTCCCGCGCGGCCGGGTCCTTCAGGGACAGGTTGGCCGTCTCGATGGTGATGCGCCCTCCGTTGGGGGCCATGGCGTCGCGGGCGTTGATGCAGAAGTTGAGCAGTGAGTTCTCGAGTTGGGACGGGTCGACCTTCGTCGTCCACAGCCCGTCGGCGCCGACGACTCCAACTTCGACATTGGGGCCGACGCTGCGGCGGATCAGGTCCTCCATGCCTGCGATCAGGCGGTTCGCGTCGGTAGCCCGAGGATCGAGCGTCTGGCGGCGGGAGAAGGCCAGCAGGCGCTGGGTCAGGGCGGCGGCGCGACGTGACCCGCTCTGGGCGGCCGCGATGTAGCGTTCGACGCCGGCCAGGCGCCCCTCGGTCAGGCGCAGCTCCAGCATTTCGAGGTTGCCGCTGATGCCGGCGAGGAGATTGTTGAAGTCATGCGCGATGCCCCCGGTCAGTTGACCGACGGCTTCCATCTTCTGCGCCTGGCGCAGGGCGTCCTCCGCCTGCATCAGCAGGCTGGTGCGCTCGTATACCCTCTGTTCCAGGGTTGCGTTCAGCTCGCTGAGGGCCGCCGCGCTGGCCCGCAGGTCCGCCTCGGCCCCGACCCGCTCCACATGGGCCCAGGAGCGCTCGGTCACTTCGCGGATCAGGCCCAGCTCGTTGGCCGACCAGGCATGCGGGGCCTTGTCATAGACCGCCATCAGGGCCGTCAGCCGCCCTTCCTTGACCAAGGGCATGCTGATCACCGCGCCGATGCCCATGTTGCGGAACGTCGCCGCTTCCTCCGGGTCGAGTTCGGCCAGGCTGTCATTGACGATCAGCGGCAGGCCGACCCTCAGGGTCCTGGGCGCCAGCTTGCCGAAATCCGCCAGGCGGTAGTGGCCGACGGTGCTGGGTGAACCCGGCGCGCTCCAGTCGCCGCGGACGGTGAAGCCGTCCTCGTCCTCGTCGATGTCGGCGTAGGCGCAGCCAGAAATGCCCAGATGTTGGCCGACCATGCGGGTGGTGGCGGCCAGGATCTCGTCGGCGTCGACGATCTTGGCGGTCTCCTTGCCAAGGGCGTCCAGGAACCGCAGGCGCGCCTCGCTTTCCCGCAAGCCCGCCCGGCCTCGCGCCCGCTCGACGGCGGTATGGGTCCGCTGGCCGACTTCCCTGACGAAGGTGAGGTCCTCCGGCGCCCACTGCCGCACGGCGGCGTCGTTGACGAAGACGACCGCGACGAGGCGTCCCTGTTCGACGATGGGCACGTTGACGAAGGATCGCGCGCTGCGCGCTTCCAGGGCGTCCGAAGCGATGCCTGTACGGTCGTCCAGCCGGACGTCGGCGATGGCGATGGACTCGTCGCTTTTCAGGCTGTCGATGAAGGAGCCGTAGTCGCGCAGGTGCGTGACCCCGGCCAGCGAATCCACCCCCGGGGCTGTCCAGTCGCGATCGACATGCAGGGTGTCGGTGTCCGCGTCGATGGCGCCGTAGCCGACCCGGCTTGCGCTCAGGGCCATGCCGAGCACCTCCGAGGCCGCGTAGGCGATGTCGGCCGGATCCTCGATATCGCGCAGCCTGTCGGTGAGGCGCACGAGA
>JAQGII010000084.1 GCA_028291305.1 Caulobacteraceae bacterium | reverse complement strand
AGGAGCAGACCCGGCGCATCTTCATCGACGGACGCCCGCATCCCGGTCCCGACGACCTGGAGCCAACCTACTACGGCCACTCCGTCGGACACTGGGAAGGCCCCTACCTGATCGCCGAAACCGTGGCCATGCGCCCGGAGACCGACCTGGAGGCCTCCGGGTTGCCGCACAGCGGGGACCTGGTGGCGAAGGAGAAGATCTGGCTGGCGGACGACGACACGCTGAAGGACGAGATCACCCTGGTCGACCCCAAGGCCTTCACCCGTCCGTGGACCGTGACCAAGACCTACAAGCGCGCGGCGCCCGGCTTCAGCCTGATGCCCTATGTGTGCGCCGAGAATAACCGCAACCCGATCGACGCCGAAGGCCACATCACCGCCGTGCTGAAGGGCGGCGGCTAGGCGGTTCCGGCCGCGGCGTCTCCTGTGCGGCCGTGGCCCTGGCCCGTCAGGCGCGCGGGCTGTGCGCCGGGCGGATCACAATCACCTTGGGCCGGCCCAGGCCCAGGACGAAGCCGAAGGCCACGCCGGCCAGCGCCGCCAGGGCCGCCGCGACATAGGGACGCTCGGTGACGAAGGCGTCGACGGTGTCGAACGTCTCGCCCGCCTGGTCGCGCGCCTGGCCGTAGGCGCTCTGCACGCGGCCGATCAGTTCGTCGGCCTTGCCGCGCAGACGCAACTCGATATCGCCCGCCGCCTCGCCGACGGCGCTTTCCGCCCTGCCCAGACCACTGCGCAGTTCGCCTTCAAGGGTGTCGTTGTTCATGACCGGTCCTCCCGTTCGGCAAACCAATGGCCGGAGGCGGCTCCGGGTTCCCGCTCCCGCGCAAGCCTATCCGGCGTCGCGGTGGGCCTCGAGATAGGCCAGGGCGGCTGGCGTCAGTTCGAAGGTCGGTTCGTCGATCCTGGGCGCCTCGACCACCGCCAGGTGGCTGCGGCCCGGGGCGCTGTCGATGATGCGGAAGATCTGGTCCTCGCGCTCGTCCCAGATCACCGAGATGTCGGCCAGGCGGGCGGCCTCGCGGCCGAGCGGCTGGCGGATCACCGGGTCGGTCAGGCGGTCCTCGCTCATGCGCAGCATGATCTTGCCGCCGCCCATGTCGAGCTGGATGTCGGCATAGCCGAGGACGGCGTTGATCAGGGCGCCCGACGGGGCCTGGACGATCGGGCCGGCGGGGGTGGACGGCGGGCGGCCCTTGCGGGGGCGGCGCGAGCTGTAGGCGTAGACGGACATCGCATCTCTCCTGAAGGGGGCCGGCTTCGAAGGACTGGCGCGTTGCGCCGCCGGGGTGACCAGGGCAATGTGCTGGCCTGATGCGTCAGAATCGGACGTAGGACTGTGCGGCACGAAAAAGCGGGCGGATTGCTGGAACTGGCGCGGTCCCTGGCGGCCAGCGCCGAGGGGCTGACGCTGGAGGAGATGGCGCGGGAGGCCGGCGTCGGGCGCCGCACGGCCGAGCGCATGCGCGACGCCCTGTGGACCCTGTTCCCGCAGATGGAGGAGGCGGCCGACCCGCCGACCAAGCGTTTCCGTATCCCGCACGGCCTGGACGGCCTGTTCCAGAGCCCCAACGCCGAGGAGCTGGTGGAGCTGTCCAAGGCCGCCGACCAGCTGTCGGCCAGCGGCGCCCCCGCGCGGGCGCAGGCCCTGCGCGCCCTCGAGAAGAAGATCCGCTCGGCCATGCGCAGCGGCGCCCTGCGCCGGCTGGGGCCGGACGTGGAGGCCCTGGCGCGGGCCGAGACCATCGCCGTGCAGGCCGGCCCGCGGCCCGCTGAGGACCCGCAGATCATCGGCGCCATCCGCCAGGCGGTGATGGCCATGCGCGCCATCCGCTTCCGCTACCGGGGCGGCTCGCGCCAGGGGGAGACGCGCGACGTGGCGCCCTACGGCATCATGTTCGGCCGGGCCAACTACCTGGTCGGCGCGGAGCTGACCTCAGCGCCAGGGCCGGGCCCGACAGGTGAGCCGCGCAACTACCGCCTGGACCGGATCGAGGGGCTGGAGGTGTTGGAGCGGACGGCCAGCCCGCCCGCCGCCTTCAACCTGCAGGACTACGCCAACCGCTCGTTCGGCATCTACCAGGGCGAGGTGCAGGAGATCGTGCTGCGCGTGGCGCCCGAGGCGGCCGAGGACGCCCTGGGCTGGCGCTTCCACCCCAGCCAGGCGGTGGAGCAGGAGGCCGACGGATCGGTGGTCGTGCGCTTCTGGGCGACGGGGCTGCTGGAGCTGGCCTGGCACCTGTTCACCTGGGGCGACCGGGTGCAGGTGGTGCGGCCGCAGGCCCTGCGACGGGTCATGGTGGAGGAGCTGGAGCGGGCGCTAGCCCGGCACGGGGGCGAAGGCGGCTAGTCGTCCAGCGTGAGCAGGCGCTCGTCGTTGGCGATGCCCAGCAGGGCGACGCGCAGGGCCGCCGCCGCCTTCGCGCCCAGCACCTGTTCGAAACGGTCCTGCGCCGCCCGCCACAGACGCTCCGCCTCGCGCACCTTGGCGACACCGTCCGGGGTCAGCGTCAGCCGCCGGCTGCGACGGTCCGTGTCGGGCGCCGACAGCGTCACCCATCCCTCGCGCTCCAGCGGGCGCAGGTTGTGGCCGAGGGCCGAGCTTTCCATCACCAGGCTGTGGGCCAGCTCCTTGATGGTCGGCGGGCGCCCGTCCGCCGCATCGATCGCCGCCAGGATGGCGAACTGGGTGGAGCGGATGCCCGCCTCGCCGACCGCGTTGTCGTAGAGCAGGGTCACCCGCCGCGCCGCCTTGCGCATCGCCGTGCTGTTGCAGGCATGGATCGGCGAGGGTGATTCGGCCATGCCCCACTATACGGCATATGCCGATATGGCCAAGCGGCCCGCTAGTGCTTGTGCAGATGGGAGAGGTTCTCGGCGAGGCGGGCCTCGCGGCCGACCTTGCCGCCCTTCTTGGCGGCGGCGTGCAGCTTGGCGGCGGGAATCTTCTCGTCCTTGGGCACGTCCAGCGCCTCGTGCAGCGCGCCCTTGTGCTTGACCGCGCCCTTGATCCATTTGCGTTCGGCCATGATCGGCTCCCTTTCGTCTGGCGCAGATCAACCGGCGAAGGCCGGACAGGGTTCACGGCGCCTCGCCGGTCCACTCCCAGTGCCAGGGCTCGAAGGGATAGCCGGCGAAACCGAACCGTTCGGCGTTGGCCGCCAGCCAGCGGTAGGCCGCCGAGCGGGACTGGTAGAGCCGGTTGGGGTCGGCCGAGGATTCCGGCGGGTAGCCGGGCGCGGCGCCCAGATAGACGTCCATGGCCAGTCCGGTGCGGTGGGCCGAGCAGTTGGCCTTGGCGGTGGTTCCGCAATTGCCGTCCCGGGCGCAGTTGGCGGCGTCGGACACGGGGTCGCGATAGCCCGAGAAGACGGTCAGCAGGCGCCGGTCCGCGGCCGCGGCGGGGACCTCGGCGCGGGCGGCGGCGACCAGGGCGCGGTAGGCGGCGAGGGCGGCGGGGCGCAGCTGGATCGGCTTGCCCGAGTAGCCCTCGTCCCTGGCGGCCCAGGCCAGGTGGTCGGGCGCCGGCGGCGGCGGGCAGACGCCGTGGCCGCTGGCGGCGACGAACGGCCGGCGGCGCAGCCAGACCAGGTTGAGCGCCTTCAGGGTCGGCGCGTCCATCACGCCGGTCAGCGGCAGGCCGTGCGCGTTCTGCCAGATGGCCAGGGCCTGAGCGAAGCCGTCCGCCTGCGCGGCGCAGACGACGCCGATCTCATGGGCGACCAGCGGCTCGTAGATCTCCCACCCGGTCTCCGGCCGTCCGAATACGGACCAGACGGCGGTCTCCAGCGAGGCGGCGTTCTGCCGGGCGGCGGCGGCGAAGGCCGGGGCGGAGGGACAGGGGGCGGGCGCCGCCGACGCCGGCAGGGGCGTCTGGTTCGGGGGCGACGGGTTCAGCGGCGACGGGTTCAGGGCGACGGCGGGCGCCGACGGGCTCGACGCCGGAACCGGGGCCGCGTGGCGAGTCAGGGCCCGCCACGCGGACTCGCCCGCGGCATAGACCAGGGCCAGCGCAATGACGGCGGCGGCGATGCGCCAAATCACGGGCGCATCCCTCGGAAGCCAGGAACCAGGGGCCCGGCCAAGCCTTCCTGATCAGGGGCCGGCGTCGTCCCCACAGAGTCCATCGAGGCCGTCGTCATGTCGCGCTCTATCCCTCTCCGCAGCCTCGGCGCCCTGGTCGGCGCGGCCGGCTGGCTGGCGGCCTGTTCGGATCCCACTCCCCTGCAGACGCCGGCCCAGCCGCCGCAGGCCTCGCTTCAAAAAGCGCCGACGACGGCGAAGGTTGCGCCGCAGCCCGATCCGGTGGTCG
>JAQGII010000075.1 GCA_028291305.1 Caulobacteraceae bacterium | reverse complement strand
TACGGGGTGGCCGAGGCGGTCGACGGCCCCTCGGGCCTGAGCGCGCTGCGCGAGCAGGGTCCCTTCGACCTGATCCTGCTGGACTTCGCCATGCCCGGCATGACCGGCTCGGAAGTGGCCCGCACCGTGCGCGCCGACAACCCCGAGCAGGCGATCCTGATGATGACCGGCTACCTGGAGCACGAGGCGGTGCTGTCGGAGCTGGGCGCCCAGCCGATGCTGCAAAAGCCGTTCGATCCCTCCGAGCTGCTGTTCCGCGTCGCCGCCCTGATCGGCGGCTAGCCTCTTGCAGACCGCCGTTCACCCCCCCATAGAGCAGACCATGAAGCTCACAGAACAGCCCATGAACCAGATGATCCAGCGCCTGGCGCTGGTGTTCGTCGGGATCTTCGCCGTCTCCTGCGTGGCGGTCGCGGTCTATCAGGTGGTGTGGGTGATGCCGGCCAAGCGCTGCCTCGAACACAACGGCTGGTGGGATCCGTTCGGCCGCGTCTGCGCCACGCCGATCTTCCTGCCGGACCTGACCCACCGGCCGATCGGCGCGCCCAAGCTCACGCCCCTGTCGCGCTGACTCTGTGATCTAGAGCCCATCGGAAGGGCCGGCGCTTACGCGCCGGGCCGCCAGAGCACATCGCCCGCCTGCCGATTGGCGTGGCGGGCGGCGACGAACAGCAGGTCGGACAACCGGTTCAGGAACATCACGGCGGCGGGATCGACCGCCTCGCCCGCATCGCCCAGGCGCACCAGCGCCCGCTCGGCGCGGCGGGCCAGGGTGCGGGCCATGTGCAGGGCGGCGGCGGCCGGCGCGCCCCCGGGGAGGATGAAGGCCCGCAGCGGCTCCAGCTCGTCCTCGAGCCGGTCGATGGTCTGCTCGACGGCGTCGATGTGCGCCTGGCCCACGCGGCCCTGCGCGCCCGGCGAGGCCAGGTCGGCGCCGAGGTCGAACAGCCGGTGTTGCAGGCCCTCCAGGACGGGATCGAGCGCGTCGTCCCCCCGGGTGTGGGCGCGGGCGACCCCCAGGGCGGCGTTGGCCTCGTCGACGGCGCCGAGGGCCTCGACCCGCAGGTCCGATTTGCGCGCCCGGGCCCCGCCCGTCAGGCCGGTGTCGCCCCGGTCGCCGGTGCGGGTGTAGATGCGCATGGCCTAGTGGGCCCCGTGGCGGCGCCACACGAAGGCGGCCACCAGCACCAGGATGGCGATGAACTGCGTCAGCACCCGCAGGCGCATCAGCTTGTTGGAGTAGGAGCGGGCGAAACTGCCGCCGCGAAACAGCGAATAGACGCCGACGGCCAGCACCCCCAGCACGATCAGCAGGCAGACGGGGATCAGGATGTCGAAAAGATCGCGCATGGCGCTATCGTAACGGGCCGGAAGCGCCCGCGCCAGAAGGCGCCGGGCGCGGATATGGCGCCCCAAGCTGGGTCGCTTTCGCCGCCTGCGTGCGGCGAAAACGCACGGAGACGGGGCGCCGCACTTAAAAACATGATCCAACTGGCCATATTGTCGTCGGGACGCCCGGCGCCTAGCCTAGCTTCCTCAACTTCATTGAAACGAGCTGGCGCGCCGACCGACCCCGCTTTCGGCCCCTACGCATCCCAGCCGCTCAGCCGGACGTGAACATGAATATCCTTTCTTCACTTCGCCAGGAGGCCGGTGGACCGACCTCGCTGAGGGCCCAGTCCAAACTGAAAACCCGCCGCCGGGTGCTCGAGTCCGCCCGTGGCCTGTTCATGGAGCGCGGCTACGAGGCCGCCACCATCCGCGATATCGCCTCGGCCGCGGGCCTTTCCACCGGCGCGGTGTTCGCCAGTTTCCTGGACAAGACCGACCTGTTCAACGCCGTGATGGCCGAGGACTTCCAACGCCAGGTGGAAGGTGTGAAGCAGGCCGAGCAGCTGGACGCCGGCGTCGACGAGGCGGTGCTGGCCATCTTCAAGGTCGGCTACAGCTTCCATTTCGCTCAGCTCCCCCTGCTCCAGGCGGCGATCAGCCTGTCCTGGTCGGCCGGGCTCGGCGGCGAATTCGGCGACCGGCCGAGCTACCGGCTGGCGCTGGAGGCCGTGATCGGCGTCCTCGCCCGCGCGGTGGAGCGGGGCGAGCTTGCCGCCAGGACCGATCTAAAGCTGACCGCCGAAATCCTGTGGGACACCTATGTCGCCAACTATCGCCGCGCCCTGTTCGACGAGTGGACGCAGGACCAGCTGATCGCGCGCAACCGGCTGCAAATCGCCCTGATCCTCAGCGGTTTCAGGGCCTAGACAGGTCCTTCAGCTCTTCCACCGCAGGACCGCCGCCTTGACCGGATTGACGAACGGCCGCCCTGCCTTGCGCGCGGCGGCCCATTCGCGTTTCAGGGCCTGGTACCATTTGGCCTGGCGGTCGGCGTCGTCGATCCACAGCAGGGACGGGTCGTAGCGCAGGCCCTGGTTCTGCAGGTTCACCATGTCCCCGTCCTGGCGCAGGAAGATGCGGGCGCCCAGGCGGATCAGCGGCTTCAGCAGGCTGAACACCGGATGGTCGGACCAGATGATCTGGGTGATGCGGGTATGGGTGTCGTCCACCGGCGTCAGGCAGGTCAGCGACAGCACCTGCCGCTCCCCGACGCGGATATGCTCCCAGCGCAGCCCCGGCAGGCGGAAACTGATCTCCGTTTCCGGCGCTCCGCCCAGCAGGCGGTAGGCGCGGCTGTTGCTGGACGGGGTGTGGCGCACCATGCGGAAGCCGGCCTCGACCGGCTCGAACGGCTTGGCCTTTTCCAGTTGCCTGGACTTGGAGCGCCACCACCACTGCTGGTGCACATAGGGGCCGTGCGCCGGGTCCATCAGCCCGACCACCGCGTGGTCGATGTGGGCGTCGAACGCCATCCGGTCGACCAGCTTGGGCGCCCCGCCGACGACGCCTTCGAACAGCGGCGGCGGCTGGTCCGGTTCGGCCTCCCGGGCCGCGTCCGAGGCCATCCAGATGAACACCAGGCCCTGGCTTTCGGCCGCCGGATAGCGGCGTACGCGGATGCGCGACACCTCCATCGCCTGGTCGGCCACCAGGGACGGGACCTTGGAGCAGACCCCGTCGGTGCGGAACATCCAGCCGTGGTAGGGGCACTCCACCGCCTCGGCGCCGCTGTCGTCGGTCGCCAGCCTGCCGGCCGACAGCGGCGCGGCGCGGTGCGGGCAGATGTCGCGCAGGGCGTAGACGGCGCCCGAGCGGTCGCGGCCCAACAGCACCGGCTGGCCCATGATCTCATAGCGCTGCAGCTTGCCGGGCCTCAGGTCCGACCCCAGCGCGGCGAAGTACCAGATGTCGTAGAGGAACCCCTTGCCGAACCCGGAGGGCTCGGCGTCGGTCTTGCGGGCGGTGCGGGCGTCGCCTTCGGCCATGCCCTCTCTTAGCCCCGACCGCCGATCCGCCCAAGAGGCATCGGTGTTCAGAAGACCTGGGCTGGATGGCGAAATCCTCCCCCGGCGGACCGGGGGAGGATCGATGGCTTTACGCGTCTTCGCGGATGCGCTTCTTGCGGAACGAAGGGTTCAGCACGCGCTTGCGCAGGCGGATCGCCTTGGGGGTGACCTCGACCAGTTCGTCCTCGCCGATATAGGCGATCGCCTGTTCCAGGGTCGGGCGGCGCGGCGGGGTCAGGCGGATGGCCTCGTCCTTGCCGGAGGCGCGCACGTTGGTCAGCTGCTTGGCCTTCATCGGGTTGACGTCGAGGTCGTCCCAGCGCGAGTTCTCGCCGATGATCATGCCCTGGTAGCAGGCCTCGTTGGCGCCCACGAACATCACGCCGCGGTCTTCCAGGTTCCACAGCGCGAACGACGCCGTTTCCCCGTCGCAGTTGGACACCAGCACGCCGTTGCGGCGGCCCTCGATGGCGCCCTTGTAGGGCTCGTAGTGCGAGAACACGCGGTTCAGCACGCCCGAGCCGCGGGTGTCGGTGAGGAACTCGCCCTGGTAGCCGATCAGCGAACGCGACGGCGACTGCAGGGTGATGCGGGTCTTGCCGGCGCCGGAGGGACGCATGTCCTTCAGCTCGGCCTTGCGCTGCGACAGCTTGTCGATGACCACGCCGGTGTAGTCGTCGTCGACGTCGATCACGACGTCTTCGATAGGCTCCATGCGGGCGCCGGTCTCCTCGTCGTTGCGGAACACCACGCGCGGTCGCGAGATCGACACCTCGAAGCCTTCGCGGCGCATGTTCTCGATCAGCACGCCCAGCTGCAGTTCGCCGCGGCCGGCGACTTCATAGGCGTCCTTCTCGGCGGTTTCGGACACCTTGATGGCGACGTTGCTTTCGGCTTCGCGTAGCAGGCGCTCGCGGATGACCCGCGACTGCACCTTGTCGCCGTCCTTGCCGGCCAGGGGGCTGTCGTTGACCGACACGGTCATGGAGATGGTCGGCGGATCGATCGGCTGGGCCGGCAGGGCCTCGGTCACTTCCTGGGCGCACAGGGTGTCGGCCACGGTGGCCTTGGACAGGCCGGCGATGGCGACGATGTCGCCCGCTTCGGCCACGTCGATCGGCTGGCGCTTCAGGCCGCGGAAGGCGAGGATCTTGGTGACCCGGCCCTTCTCGATCTCCTTGCCGTCGCGCGACAGGGCGTGGATGGCCTGGCCGGGGGTGAAGCGGCCGGCCTCGACGCGGCCGGTCAGCAGGCGGCCGAGGAAGGGGTCGTTTTCGATCAGCACGGCCAGGATCTGGGCCGGCTCGTCCATGCGCTGCTCGGCCTGGGGGGCGGGCACATGCTCGACGATCTTGTCGAAGATCGGCGCCAGGCTTTCCTGCGGGTCGCCCATGTTGACCACCGCCCAGCCCTGCTTGCCCGAGGCGTACAGGTGGGGGAAGTCGAGCTGGTCGTCGTCCGCGCCCATCGCGGCGAACAGGTCGAAGGCGTCGTTGAGCACCTTGTCGGGATCGGCGTGCGGCCGGTCGACCTTGTTCAGCACCACGATCGGGCGCAGGCCCAGCTTCAACGCCTTGCCCAGCACGAACTTGGTCTGGGGCATGACGCCCTCTTCGGCGTCCACCAACAGCAGGCAGCCGTCGACCATGCCCAGGATGCGCTCCACCTCGCCGCCGAAGTCGGCGTGGCCGGGGGTGTCGATGATGTTGATGCGGGTGTCGCCCGCCTTGCCGTGCCACATGACCGAGGTGCACTTGGCCAGGATGGTGATGCCCCGCTCGCGCTCCTGGTCATTGGAGTCCATGGCCCGCTCGACGTGGGCCTCGTTGGCTCGGAAAATGCCCGACTGAGCGAGCAGTTGGTCCACCAAGGTGGTCTTGCCGTGATCGACGTGGGCGATGATGGCGATATTGCGCAGGGCCATAGGAGTGCGAACCAGAAAAAATTTCGGGGGAGGAAGGCGCGGGCCTTGTACGCGAGGGAGGCTCGCGACGCCACCCCCGGCCTACATGTTGATATGTCACGCTGCAAAGCGATGACGTCTCGGGCCTTATTTAATAAGGGGTTTTAAAGTATCAAGCGAGGGCTATTGTGCGATGCAATATGCTGTTGCCCGCCTGCAACGCCTGTTTTGTCATTGGAGTAACAGGGGTTTCCGGACCTGCGACAGTTTTTCACCCCGAAAAATCGCACTGGGCTGTTGCCCGGTGCTGCGATGCACTCTATAAACCTCGTTGTGCGGCGTCGCTGACGCCGCTGCCCTTCCTGGGCGTTTCCTCCCTATTGACTTTGCCGCGCCGTCTGGCGCGGCTTTTTTTTGCGCTGAGCGCAGGGCGGAAATCGAGGCGGTCCAAGGCTTCGCGCTCCTCCCTCCGCCACTTTAGAAAGCCTTGCGCCAGTCGCGCGCCAGGGTCGCGCACAGCCGGTCCAGATCGTGCTTCAGGCGGCCAAAGCCGGCGTTGGGCTTCAACGCCGCCTCGTCCAGATAGACCCCGCGGTTGATCTCGATCTGCAGGGCGTGCAGGCCTTCGGCGGGGCGGCCGTAGAATTCGGTGGTGTAGCCGCCGGCATAGGGGGCGTTGCGCGCCACCCGGTAACCCATCGCCTCCAGCTCCCGCTCCACCAGCCGCGTCAGCCCCGGCGCGCAGGCCGAACCGAACCGGTCGCCCAGCACCATGTCGCACCCCTTGCGCCCATAGGCCGGGTCGCCCGAGGCCGCCGAGGGCATGGAATGCCAGTCGATCAGGGCCGCGCGGCCGTGCAGGGCGCGGGTCTCCTCCAGCAGGCCGGCCAGGGCCACGTGGTAGGGCCGGTGCACCGCCTCGATGCGCCGCCGCGCCTCCTCGAAGGTTAGCTTGCGGCGGTAGATCTCCTGGCCGTCGCCCACCACCCGGGCGATCGAGCCGAGCCCGGCGGCCACCCGTGCGGTGCGGGCGCGGGCGAAGGCCGGCAATTCATCCTCGAACATGGCCGGGTCCAGCTCATAGGCTTCCCGGTTCACGTCGATATAGGCGCGCGCATAGCGGGCGGTGAGCAGGGTCACTCCGCTGTCCGGCGCCGATCCGATCAGTTCGTCGACGAAGGCGTCCTCGGAGCGGCGGATGGCGGCGCCGTCCAGCGCCGCGGCGTCCATCAGTTCGGCGGGATATTCGCGGCCCGAGTGGGGCGAGGCGAACACGAAGGGCGAGGGGATGCCCAGGGCGCGAACCAGCGCGAACGGCGGTCCATGGACCGTCTCCTCGCCGCCCGGCGACAGCGCCGCCAGATCCGCCTCTGGCCCGGACAAGCCTTCCCATGCCGTCATGATCTCATTTGGGCAAACGAGGGGGACCGCGTCAACGCGGGTGCAGGCGCGGGAGAAAGTTGGGACAAGGTTTATAGGCGGTTTACTCCTGGGCGGCTAAGATCGGCGGGCCTGTTCACCGAGTCGCGCACTGCGCCGGCTTGAGCGTTGCTGATCGAGACCATGACCCGAATCCTGCTGGCCGAAGACGATGATTCCCTGCGCGGCTTCCTGACCCGCGCGCTCGAGCGCGCGGGCTACGAGGTCCGCGCCTGCGCCGACGGCGAGGAGGCGCTGGAGGCCCTGCCCGAAGCGCGCTGGGACCTGCTGCTGACCGACATCGTCATGCCCGGCGCCGACGGCATCGAGGTGGCCCGCCAGGCCGCCGCCGTTCAGCCCGAGCTGCGCATCATGTTCATCACCGGTTTCGCCGCGGTGGCCCTGGCCGCCAAGGAAAGCGCCCCCCAGGGCGCCAAGGTGCTGTCCAAGCCCATCCACCTGCGCGAGATCGTGGCCGAGGTCGAGCGGATGATGGCGGCGGCCTAGCGGCCCGCGGCGGAGGTTGGGTGTCGGCGCCGCTTGCGCCGCTTCGCCCCTGTCGATATACCGCCCCTTCTTCCGGAGCGGACGCGTAGCTCAGCGGGAGAGCACCTCGTTGACATCGAGGGGGTCACAGGTTCAAT
Organism: Caulobacteraceae bacterium; assembly: GCA_028291305.1. Taxonomy (GTDB): domain Bacteria; phylum Pseudomonadota; class Alphaproteobacteria; order Caulobacterales; family Caulobacteraceae; genus BOG-938. The sequence goes on along the minus strand of JAQGII010000075.1, from coordinate 6,763 downwards.
CCCTGTCGCGTCCACCATTCCCATCCAGACAAGATAGCCGCACCGCGCGGGCCGCTGCGCGCGCGGGCGTTCAGTTGTAGGTGGCGGTGACCGCGAAGGTGCCGGTGTAGATCCCGTAGCCGGTCGCCGCGCCCACGCTGAACGAGCCGCCGACGCCCAGGGTCAGGGTCGAGGCCGCCCCCGCGCTTCCGCTGAAGGTGGCGGGCCCGCTCGCAACGGTCGGCGAGAGGCTCACGGTCAGGCTGTCGGTGCCCGTGCCCGCCATCACGAAGGTGCTCGGCACATTGAGGGTATAGACCCTGGCGGCCTCGCCGCTGATCTTGAACTGGGCGCTGGACGGCGTGGTGGACGGCCGGCCCGTCGACATCTTGCCATAGCCGGCCCCGGACACCGTGACGGCGCCGCCGGTGTTGCCGAGGGTCACCGAGCCGGCGACGCCGGGCGGCTTGAGGATCGTGCCGAACGCCATGTCGCCGGTCTTGGTCATGGCCAGGGCGCGGTAGACGGTGGCGGTCGCCGTCCCGGTTCCGGTCGAGCCTGGCGTAGTGCTGCCCTCGGCCACCGAAACCAGGAACTTCGAGGTGCTCAGCGCCGCTACCGTCCCGCTGGTGTTGTCGTTGCCGTCGATGGGGAAATCCATCCCCACGGTGAAGGTCAGGTCGGTGTTGTTGGGGATGCTTGCCGGAAAGGTGAAGGTGACCGGGTTGGTCCCGCTGATGGCGGCCAGGATGGCCGTGCCGCTCACCGGGGTGAAGTTGGTCAAGCTCCCGGCGCGGCCGGCCGGCGTGCCGGTGCTCTGGATCTTGCCGTTGCCGCCGGCGCAGATAGCGCCTCCGCAGTGGATGGTGACGGTCACCGCGGTGACGCCGCCGGTCGTGGTCCTGACGCCCGTCCCGCTGGAGCGCGAAACCAGGCCGGCGTTGGAGATGGTGAAGACGGTGTCGCCGGTGGCGCCGGAGATCACCGTGCCCAGGGCAGGCGCGCTGGCCGTAATGGACTTCACAGTCACCACAGGAGGCCCCGCATCGGCGGGCGCCGCAGCCGCCAAAGGCAACAGCGAGGTGGCGCCAAGACCTAGGAAGCGCAGGCAAGTTTTCATCGCCTTCAGTTCTACCTGAATGATTCGGCGAGCGCACGATGACGAATCGTCGCTGCCGCATCGCCGTTCGACGGTTGTGCGAGGAATTCAACCGAGGGTTGATAAGAAGAGATCCACTAACGCGCGGCGCGAATTCATCGAGTTGCGGACGCGCCGGTCTCGCTCATACTCAAGAGTCACCATCAACTGTCCTGGTAGACCACGCGCTCTGCGCCCCGGCGGGTGAAAGGTCCGGCCCCGGGCGTCCGGCGTGTCGAAAACAGCGCCGAGGTCTACTTGGGCTGGTCGAACGCGACCTCCACGGTCAGGTCGGGCAGAGGTCCGCCGCCGGGGGGGACGACGATCTGGGCCGGCGCCGTCATGTGCATGTGCAGCCGCTCGGACTGTTCGGGGTCGAGCAGGAAGTCGTAGGTTCCCGTCGACAGGCTGTCGAAGCCGGCGCTGCCGTCGAATTCGGTCGACGCCTCCAGCGGCGCAGTCCCCTTGCGGGGGACGAGCCGGATGCGCACGGCCGACAGGCCCTGCAGCTTGCCGTCCCGACGCAGCACCACATGGGTGATGATTTCGCTGGCCGAGGTCAGCGGATAGGGCGACTTGATCACCAGCCCGGGGCGCGGAGCGAAGGTGAGGGTGTGCGGCGGGGACTGCACGTAGGGATCGTCGATGGCGTCCACCCCCACCTGCACGCGGCCGCTGGCGCCCGAGCCCACGCCGATGATCATGGCGCCGCCCCTGGCGTCGGTGACGGCCTTGCGCTCGCCGCCGTCGATGGTGACGCCGGGGGCCGGCTTCTCGCCGTCGTCGTAGACGCCGTTTCCGTTGGCGTCGGTGAACGCCTGGAAGGCGATGCTGCCGCTCGACGCGGGGCCCGGCCGGGTCAGGAGGTAGCGTTTGGCGTAGGGGTCGAACACCAGCCCCGTGGCGAAGGTGAGGCCCAGCTGCCATTGGTTGGTCGGGGTGGTGAAGCTGCCGGTCAGGGACATGTCGCCGTAGCGGGTGTGCAGGATGTCGCCGACCTGGAAGCTGGTGCCCCCGCCGACGCCGAAGCCCTGGCCGACGCCCAGGCGCAGGGCCTGGTTGGCGCCGAGCTCCCGGTCGGCGGTGACGCTGAGGGCGTTGACGGTGAACCCGGGCGTGAGGACGTAGTCGAGGCTGGCGCGCAGCTGCCATTGGAAATTGTAATAGGTCGAGACCGACAGGTTCCCGGTGGTGCTGGTCGTGATCGCCGCTCCGGGGGCGGCGTTGGACTGTAGGTCGAACCCCCCCGAAAGCAGGATGTTGCGCAGGGTGGCGGACGCGCGGAAGCCTGCGGTGGTGGTGACGGACCGGTCGGCGAACACGTCGACGGTGCCGTGCAGGGTCAGCGGCAGCAGCGTGTTGTGCATCGCCCGCACACTGAAATCGGTGTTGATCTCGGTGTGGCTGGCGATCGGCTTTTCCGTGGTGCTGACCGCCACCGTCTCGTCGATGAAGGGGCCTCTGTAGAAGACCTGGCGCACCAGGGTGGACACGCCGAACGGCTGGCCGGCGATGCCGAAGGCCAGGGCTCCGCTGCGGGCGCTGTCGGCGGCGGCGTCGACCTGGACCGCCGCCCCGAAAATCGAGGTGCGCACGCCGGCCGTGACCAGTTCGCGCCCGGTGATGGCGCTGGGCTTGAGGGGGTCTTCGGCCACCGGGAAGAGGGCCGCCCCGGCCACGAGGGTCACGCTGTCGGTCAGCCCGTAGGCGACGTTGGCGCTGACCCGCACGCTGCCGGCGCCGGGAGTGGCGACGGGCGCGGGCTGGGTGGGATCGGTGAGCGCGTTGCCCAGATTGATCAGCGCCGTGTCCTGCTGCACCACGCCGGCGGCGAAGGACACCTTGCCCCGGGCCATCTGGCCGCCGCCCACGTTGACGATGCGGGTCTGCTCGGTGCGCTCCCCGCGCGGGCCGTTGGTGACGATGCGGATGACGTTGACGCCGCGCACCAGGGGCACGTTGAGGAACTCGTAGCGGCCCTGCACGGGCGTGCGCTGGCCGCTGCGCAGGATGTCGTTGATGTAGAGCTCCACGTCGTACCCGACCGGCAGCTCCCCGCGCAGGTCGATGCGGTCGAACACGCTGGTCTGTTCGAGGGGCGCGGTCGAAAACTCGAAGCCGCGGCCGCTCGCGCCGCGCGGTCCGATGGGCAGGCCGGGGGTGAACACGTCCCCACCGCTGGCGCTGGTGGCGTTGATCGGCCCCAGCAGGCCGCCCTTGGCGTCGTGACGCTCGAAGGTGGCGCGCGCGCTGGCGATCCCGCCGTTCTGGTCGGAGCCCACGAAGCCCTGGAAACCGGTGTAGAGGAAATCGTTGGCGATCCGCACATTGTAGCTGTGCGAGAAGTGCGGCCCGGTGACGCTGGAGCCCAGCTGGCCGTCGATGTCGAAGGCGGGCGGGGTGATCAGGCGGTAAGGCGTCGGGATCCGCAGCGCCGGTTCGTTGTTGTTGTCGACGTCGGGCTGCAGGTCGCGAAGTTGCGTCAGCCGGTCCAGGCGGGCCTGGATCGGCAACCTTTCCAGGGCGTGCAGCTTCAATTGCAGCTCTTCGATATTGGCCTTGATGGTCAGCGGCAGCAGGCGCTGGACCGCCGAGGCGCGCAGGTAGATCTCGACGCTGGTCACCGCCACGTCTTCCGGGGACAGATCGATCTCCTTGCCGTTGGCGCGGAAGGCGCCGCTGGCCAGGTCTATGGTCACGGGGCGCTGGGCCTGGCCCAGGGTGCCGATGATCTGTCCCTCGACCGGCGAAACGGTCAGGTTCAGGTCCAGCAGCCGGGCCAGTTCGCCCATCGGCAGCAGGGGGTCGTCCTGCATGCCATAGGCCGGCAGGGCGTCGGTGACGGACAGGCCGTCCAGATCGACGGCCAGCAGCAGCAGGTCCTCCTCGTGGACCTCGGCCGTGGCGTTGCGCTTGATCGCGGCGGTCTGGGCGGAAAGGGTCGTGTTGGGGACCGGGGGGATGCCGGTGGGCGGGGCCGCGGGCCTTAGCGGCGGGCCTTGCAGAGCCGCGGCCGCAATTGGCGTGGATGTGCTAGGCGTCGGTTGGGCGACCGCGGAATTCACCGCCGCCGCACACCCCAGCGCCAGGGCTAGCCACGCCGCCCCTCTACTGTGTGCTGATGACGGCTTTGGCAACCAACCGGCCCGGGGCCGTGTCGTCATCCTTGAAGCTGATTTCAAGTTGCTCGCCAGGGAGCGGCGCACGCTTAAGGACCATCTGGATATCGCGGTGGTCGATCTCGGTATAGACGCCCAGGCCGCGGACGGCGGCCAGCGGGTCGGCCCCGGCCTTATCCTTGGAGCCGCGCACCTCGATATTGCCGAACAGGGAGTTGGGGCCGCCGCGGACCAGCTTGAAACGCAGCATCGAGGCGGGACGTGGAGGAGCGACGCCGTCGCTCGAGACGTTTTCGGTGGTCAGCTTGGCGCCTTCGATCGTGGCCCTCACGTCGGGCGGCCCGACGCGGAGGATCACGGGAATGCTCAGGCCGAATACGGAATTGATCTGGAAACTCAGTTGCTGGGGCCCGGTGGCGGCGGCCTGCTCGGCGGTCAGGCCGGCGTCCCGCGGCGGGATGGTGGCCACGGTCAGGTGGGTGCGGTACTCGCCGGGCATCGGCGTGCCCGCGGCGCCCGCGACGGAGGCCGCGGCGCGGATGCGGATGGTCTGACCCTTGCCCGCCCCCAGGGTGACCCGGCGCGGCGTGACCACCAGCATGCTCTGGGCCGATTTCAGGCCGTCGACGTAGGCCTTCAGCTCGGGCCGGGCCTGGGCTTCGCTCAGCGGGAGGATTTCGCCGTCCGGCAGCATCACCCGGTCGATCAGGGTGATGTCGAAGGTGCCCGGACCGTTGCCCTGGTTGAAGATGTAGACCGTCGCCGAATGGTCCGCCCGGTCGAATGTGACCCGTTTGGGCGAGATGTTCAGGTTGGCGCTGACGTTGTTGACCGGCGCCGCCGCCGCGGGCGCCTGGGCGGCGGCCTTGTCGGTCGAGGGGCCGAGCAGGACGACCAGGCTGGCGGCGACGACGCCGATCGCCAGGCGCACTCGCCCAACCGCTCGCGGCAACCGCCGCGCAGCCCGCACCAAAGCGCCACCTTGCATGAGTCGCTCCCCCGCTCGCACCCCGGAACTGTCGGCGGCTTCGGAGCGGGAGTCTCGATAGATTCGCGTTAACCGCACGTGAATTTCGCCCCGGGCGCTAATTGTACTGGGCGATCACGGTCAAGACGCCGTGGTACTCGCCGGGGACCAGGTTGTTGGCGTTCGTCACCGCGCCGCCGACGCTGAAGCTCATCATGTCGTTGTCCAGGACGCCCACCACCTGCACGGGTGCGTTGAACATGCCTCCGGTCGGGGCGCCGGCCCCGTCGGTCCCTGCGATCCCTGCGGAGGAAGCCGCCGGGGCGGTGTTGCCGCCGCCGCCGGTCGCCGAGCTGACGGTCCGCACCGTGACGACCTGGCCGCCGCTGGCGTTGACCACATCGATCGACGTCGGCACCGAGACGGACACCGCGGAGCCGAGCGCGCCGCCGACCAGGATCCTGGCGTTCACGCCGTTGGCTGCGCTGCTGGTGATGGTCAGGCCGCTGCCGAGCGCCTGCGGCGAGAAGTTGAAGTTCAGGTTGTCGACCACGGAGATGGACGCGGGCGCGCTGATATCGGCGGACACCTCGGTGGTCGAGGTTGCCTGGGCGAAGGCCGGATGCGTTGCGAGCATCGCCGAGATACAGACCCCGAAGGCAATCGCCGCGCGCATATGCTGAGCCTCAGATCCCCCGTCGAACTACACGCGTCTAGTTATAGCCCACGGTCACGTTGAACGTGCCCGTGTAGCTGCCGCCCACGACCGTCGTGTTCAGGGGGAGGGAGCCGCCCACCCCGAAGGTCGCGGTCCCGGAGTTGCCGGCGCTTCCGCTCAGCAGGCCGGTGGCGGCCGAAGCGCTGAGCGTCACCGGGACGGTTTCCGTCCCGCCGGTGCGGGTGATGCTGATCGGCGAGGGAACCGTGATGGAAAAGGTCTGCGCGCCGTCGCCGCCGACCGAAAAGGCGGCGCGGGTGGGCGTGGAGGTGGCCAGGGAGGCGTTGCCCGAGCCGGTCAGGGTGCGGTTGCCGGTGGTCGCGTCGATTGCGATCGTGTTGGCGCCGTTTCCGGGACGGACCATCGAGCCGAAGGCCAGATCGGTGGTCTTGCTCAGGGAGATCGGCGTCAGCACCGTGGCCGTAGCGGTGGCCGAGGCGGTGGCCGTGGCGGAGGTCTGGGCCATGGCCGGTCCGGCGAACGTCAGCGCCGCGACGGCGATCAGATGCAGGGAACGCTTCATACCGAACCTTCGGGAAATATTGCGGCTCCATCCGCTGGGGGACGGAGCCGCGAGTTTAAGCTCAAAAGATCAGTCCGTAACCGGCCGTCTCAGTTGTAGGTGACGGTGACGTTGAAGGTCCCGGTGTAGTTGCCGGCGACCTGGTTGGCCGCCAGAGGCATGGTGCCGCCGACGGTGAAACTGGCGGTGCCGGCGCTGCCGGTGGCGCCGCTGAGCGTGCCGGTGGCGGCGCTCAAGGAGGTGGTCACCACGATGGTGCCGCTGGTGCCCGCCAACATGCTGAATGAGGAGCTCGGCGAGGCGATGGCGAACACGGCCG
>JAQGII010000055.1 GCA_028291305.1 Caulobacteraceae bacterium | reverse complement strand
CGACCACGCTGGACGACTAGCGGTATCATACGCCAGCGCCGTAGCAATGCACGTGCAAAGAGAACAGGATGCGCCGGTGCACGGGTTTCAGACCGTCGCGCACGTCCGGCAGGGCGCGGGAGACGATCACGCTCATCGCGTAGTCGAGGTAGGAGCGTTTCAGCTCGTCTTCGATGGCGATCGGGGCGATGCCCCCTCGCCGATCCTCGGGCCCTTCGGGGGGCGGGGTCGTTATGCTGTCGTCGTCGCTCAAGGTGATCGGAACTTTTTCATGGGGGGAATCGCAAGGAGTTCCCTACCCCCCTTGTTAGCACCCCGCATTCCGCGGCGCAAAAAATGCGGGCGGATTTTTACCCGCCGTCAGTCTTGAAATGATGTCGGATCGGCGTTCTCTGATCCGTCGTAGCGAAGACGGGTCAAACCGGATGAGCATCAGGGACCGACTGTGGCCAGCATCGTCTTCACCCCGCACCTGAGAGCGGTGGGACCGCTTCGGCCGGCCGCCTACGCGGGCGCGACCCTGGCCGAGATCCTGGACGCCATGACCGCCGATTACCCGCGCCTGAAGGACTATGTGCTGGACGACCAGGGCCGGCTTCGCAAGCACATCGCCATCTTCGTCGACGGAGCGATGGTCGCCCGCGAGATCGCCCTGACCCAGCCGCTCCAGGCTTCGAGCGACGTCTATGTTTTCCAAGCTCTTTCCGGAGGATAAGCCGTGTCCGATCGCCTGTTCGCCGCTACCCGCAAGGGCCTGTTCGAGTTCCGGCCCCAAGGCGGCCGCGCCTGGGCGGTGGCCCGAACGTCCTTCCTCGGCTCACCGGTCAGCATGGTGCTGGCCGATCCGCGCGACGGCGCCCTCTATGCGGCTCTGGACCTGGGTCATTTCGGCTGCAAGCTGCACCGGAGCGAGGACGGCGGCGCGACCTGGAGCGAAACCGCCGCCCCCTCCTACGCCGGCGTCGAGGCCGACGCCGACGATCCGCCGAGCCTGAAGCTGATCTGGGCCCTGGAAGCCGGCGGCGCGGACGAGCCGGGCGTGCTCTGGGCCGGGACCATCCCGGGCGGCCTGTTCCGCAGCGAGGATCGCGGCGACAGCTGGTCCCTGGTCCGGGGGCTGTGGGACGATCCCCGGCGCAAGGATTGGTTCGGCGGCGGCTACGACAGCCCGGGCATCCATTCCATCCTGGTCGATCCCAGGGACAGCCGTCGCATCGCCCTGGGCATCTCCACCGGCGGGGTCTGGGAGAGCCAGGACGGCGGGGCGAGTTGGACCCTCGGCGGCCAAGGCCTGCGCGCGGCCTATACGCCGCCCGACCAGGCGTATGATCCGATCCGCCAGGACGTGCACCGGTTGGCGCGCTGCGCCGCCGAGCCCGACAGCCTGTGGATTCAGCACCACAACGGCGTGTTCCGCGCCACCGGGGGCATCGGCCGATGGGAGGAGATCGAGCCGCCGGTCTCCGCCTTCGGCTTCGCCGTCGCCGTCCATCCGCAAAAGCCCGGAACGGCCTGGTTCGCGCCCGCCGTGAAGGACGAGTACCGCTACCCCGTCGACGGGCGGCTGGTGGTCAACCGCACCACCGACGGCGGCGCCACCTTCGAGACCTTGAGCCAGGGCCTGCCCCAGGCCGACGCCTACGATCTGGTCTACCGGCACGGCCTGGACGTGGACCCCAGCGGCGAACGGCTGGCCATGGGCTCGACCACCGGCGGCCTGTGGTTCAGCGAAGACGGCGGCGATCGCTGGAGCGGCGTGCAGGCGCGGCTGCCGCCGATCTATGCGGTGCGCTTCGCTTAGACCAATGGCAGCGCGAAACCCGCCGCGAGACTCCTTTAACCGGCCGAATGTCGATCAGCCCTGAGCTTCAGGCCTTGGCGAGGGCGGCGGCCTTCTTGGCGATGCGCCCGTTGAGACCCGGCGCCACCTCGGCGCGCATGTCGCCGGTCGTCACGCCGTCGAGGTAGGCCTCGATCTGGCCGGCCGTCGCCCCCCGCCCCAGCGCCACCCAGATGCGGAAGGCGTAGCCGTCGTATTCGCCCTGGGCCGCCGGCGAGCGGTTGACATTCAGTGGGTCCCACTCCCGCCAGAGCAACTGCCTGAGCGCCTCCAGCAACGGGATCGGCGCCTCCTGCGCCAGGGCCAGGCGAATCTGCACGGCGCGGATGTCGTTCTGGCCGCCGAAGGCATAGGCGCGCGGCGGCGCGATAGGCTGCCATCCGTCGGCGAGCAGTTGCTCCAGCGCCTGCAGGGTCTCGCTCATCCGCGCTTACGAACGGCCGCCTAGAACGGGATCTCGTCGTCCAGGTCGGCGCTGAAGCTTTCGCGCGGGCCCGAACCCTGGGCGCGGCCGCCGCCCTGGAAGCCGCCGCCGGAGGACTCGCCGTCGCTGCTGGCGCCGGCGCTGTCGCCGCGACCGCCGAGCATGGTCAGCTCGCCGCGGAACTTCTGCAGCACGATTTCCGTGGAGTATTTCTCGACGCCCTGGGCGTCGGTCCATTTGCGGGTCTGCAGCGCGCCCTCGATGTAGACGGTGGAGCCCTTGCGCAGGTAGTTCTCGGCCACCTTGACCAGGTTATCGTTGAAGATCACCACCTGGTGCCACTCGGTCTTCTCCTTGCGCTCGCCCGAGGACTTGTCTCGCCAGGACTCCGAGGTGGCGATGCGCAGATTCGCCACGCGGTCACCGGAGTTGAGGGTGCGCACTTCCGGGTCCTTACCCAGATTGCCGACCAGAATGACCTTGTTAACGCTGCCCGCCATCGGACCCTCTTCTTGACTTGCCCGCGCCGTCCGCGCGGTCTCGGATGGACCCTAGCGGGCCGGGCCCGCGTGTCAATGTTCTGTTAACGTTCCGTGCGGGATGTCCACACAAAGCGGGCGCCTCCCCGCCAAGGGATCTCTAGCGCGCCCGGTCCGCAACCATGCGCACGGCCAGCCCGCCCAGCACGCAGCCCATCAGCCAGCGCTGCACCTTGGCCCAGGTCGGCCGGGTCGCCAGGAACGACGCGATCGACCCGGCGGCCACCGCGACCATGCCGTTGACGGTCAGGCTGAGGACGATCTGCGTCGCGCCCAGGGACAGCGACTGGGCCAGGATATGGCCGCGGTGCTGGTCGATGAACTGGGGCAGGAGCGACAGGTAGAGGACCGCGATCTTGGGGTTCAGCAGGTTGGTCAGGAAACCCATGAAGAACAGCTTGGGCGGGCCGTCGACCGGCAGGGACTTGACCACGAACGGCGACTGGCCGCCGGGCTTGAGCGCCTGCCAGGCGAGCCAGGCCAGATAGGCGGCGCCGGCCAGCTTCAGCGCGGTGTAGGCATAGGGCACGGCCATGACCAGGGCGGTGATGCCGAGGGCCGCGCACAGCATGTAGACGACGAAGCCCAACGCCACCCCGCCCAGCGAGATCAGGCCCGCGTTGCGTCCCTGGGTGATCGAGCGCGAGATCACATAGATCATGTTCGGCCCGGGCGTCAGCACCATGCCCAGGGCGATCAGGCCGAACGTCAGGAAGGTCAGGGGCGCGGGAAACACTACTGGCTGACCGCGCTGGGCACCGCCAGGCGGCCGTCCTGGGTGCGCACCAGGGCCGGCCAGCGGGAACCCTCCAGGGAGGTGCCGGTGAAGACGCCGGTCCTGCCGAGGAACAGGAAATTGCCCTGATAGGCGCCGACGATGTCGTTGGCGTCCCCGCCCAGCCCCAGGAACCGCTCGCGCATCCCCTCCAGCGCCGCCGCACAGCTTTCCAGGTTGGGCCGGTTTTCGGCCAGCTTGTTGAACTTCACCTTGCCGCCGGTCAGCGGCACGACGTGAAAACAGACGCCCTTCTCATACGGGGCCTCGATGCGTTTCGAGCAGGCCGATGCGGCCAGGGCCGCCAGCAGGGCCGACGAAACGAGGATTTGGCGCAGGGGGAAGGCGATCATGCGGACACTCTACACAGCCGGCCGGACATGTCAGCCGGGGACCGGCAGGGGTATACAGCTTCCGGTCTGGTCCACCAGGGGGCGGAAGGTGCGGTTGTCGGCCGAGATCTCCACCCGGCGCGGCACCAGGCGCAGCGTCTCCTCGCCCCAACGGCCGTAGGTGGCCCCGCCGGTCTTCTCGCAGCGGCCGGCGTAGAGCGCCTGGACGCAGGCGTTGAGGGTCAGGTCGGTGGGCAGGCGCCGCCAATCGGTGTCGCGGCGCCAGCAGGGGGCGGTCGGGGCCCCGGCGCCCGTAACGGTGGGGGCGATGGCCGGCGGACCGGCCGGCGGCGCTTCGGTGGGCAGGGCCTGGGCCTGGGCGACGGTGAGGGTCTGCACCACCGGTCCGGTATCGCTGGCGGCGGCAAGGGCCCCGGTGGCGTCCACGCCCAGGTCGAGGGCGCTGGTGGCGACCCCGTTCTTCTTGGCGCAGTCGGCCAGGCTCATGGTGCCGACCAGCTGTCCGGCGACGAAGCAGCGCAGCGGCCGCGCGGGGTCCAGGCTCTCCTCGCGCCCTTCCTCCACCACCAGCCCGCCCTTGGAGGCCGGCGGCGGTCCCTTGGGTCCCGAATCGCGATGCATGATGAAGGCTGCGATGGACACGCCGAGCACGAGGGCCAGGGCGCCGCCCCCGCCAAAGATCACCCGCCGGTCGCGAAGCAAGTCCATGTCCAAGGCCTACGATGGGGATGGGCCGGTTTCAAGACGAACAGCCGTCGATCCCCAAATCCGCTGTTTCCCGCGCTGGCGGGAATCCAGGTCCTGGAGCGGACCATGAACCTAGAGCACGTCAGGCGAAAGTGGATACCGGTTTCGCCGCCCTACGTGCTCTAACGCTATGATTTAGAGCCTTTTTATCCGGTTCAAATGATGCCATTTGAACCGGAAAGGCTCTAGGCGGCGATCAGATGCGAACCGGCCAGGGACTTGCGCACGCTGGCCCGGCGCGCGCGCCATTCCTCCGCCAGGATGGCCAGCAGCACCACGTCGCGGAATTCCCCGTCCTTCAGGGCGTGGCTCCTCAGGTAGCCCTCGCGGCGGAAGCCCGCCGCCCCTTGCGCCTTCAGCGCCGCCTCGTTCTCGGCCAGGACCTCGGCCCACACCTTTTCCAGCCCCAGCTCGTCGAACGCCTTGTCCAGGCCCAGCGCCTGGGCCGCCCGCCCGACGCCGCGCCCGCGCGCGTCCGGGTCGCCGATGTACCAGCCCCACTCCGCGCGGCGGTTGCAGTTGGTCAGGCCGGACAGCATCAGGAAGCCAGCCGGCGAGCCGCTGCGGGTGATGATCCAGCCCCGGCGGTCGGGGTCGGCCAGCAGGCCGTCCAGCCAGCGCTCGTGCACCGCCTGCGTCTCCGGCGGCTGGTCGCACATCCAGCGATTCACCTCCGGCTCGCGCCGCCAGGCGAATAGATGCTGGCCGTCCTCCCGGACAAGGTCTCGCAGGTCAATCATGGCCTTAATTGTCACTCCTCCCTGGCGATAAAACATTAACGCGTATCAGCCATGTTTCGATGGCCCCACGCTTCGATTTTATGGGGCGGGAGACGACCTTGGGCGCGCCCTTCGCCATCGCCGGCCGACTGATCGGTCCGCAGCATTCGCCCTTCATCATCGCCGAGCTGTCGGGCAACCACAACGGCGAGCTTGGCCGTGCGCTGAAGCTGATCGACGCGGCCGCGGACGCCGGCGCGGACGCGGTCAAGCTGCAGACCTACACCGCCGACACCATCACCATCGACCATGACGGGCCGGGCTTCCGGCTGGAGGGCGGCCCGTGGTCCGGCCGCACCCTGCACGACCTCTATTCGGAGGCCTTCACCCCCTATGAGTGGCACGAGGCGCTGTTCGCCCATGCCCGCGCGCGCGGCCTGATCGTGTTCTCTTCACCGTTCGACGAGACGGCGGTGGCGCTGCTGGAGACACTCGACGCCCCGGCCTTCAAGATCGCCTCGTTCGAAGCCATCGACCTGCCTCTGATCGCCCGCGCGGCGCGCAGCGGGAAGCCGCTGATCATCTCCACCGGCATGACCGACATGGCCGAGATCGACGCGGCGGTGAAGACCGCCCTGGCCGCCGGCGCCGGCGGCGTGGCCCTGCTGCACTGCGTGAGCAGCTACCCTGCCCGCTTCGTCGACGCCAACCTGGCGATGGTCGCCAAGCTGGCTGAGGATTTCGACTGCATCGCCGGCTTGTCGGACCACACGCCCGGAACGGCGGCGTCCGTGGCGGCGGTGGCGCTGGGCGCGCGGATCATCGAGAAGCACTTCACCCTGGCGCGCGCGGACGGCGGGCCGGACGCGGCCTTCTCGCTGGAGCCGGCCGAGCTGAAGCAGCTGGTGCGCGACTGCCGCCATGCGCACGAGGCGCTGGGCGTCGCCGAATACCGGCGCGGCGAGAGCGAGGCGCACAACCGCCAGTTCCGCCGCTCGCTCTATGTGGTGCGCGACGTGCCCGCCGGCCGCGTCCTGACGCAGGAAGACGTGCGCTCGATCCGGCCTGGCTTCGGCCTGGAGCCGGCCCGGCTGCCCGAGGTGCTCGGCCGCAAGACCGCCCGCGCCCTGAAGCGCGGCGAGCCCTTCGCCGTCGAGATGATCCAGCCCAAGCCGTCAGCCTAGAGCACGTCAGGCGAAAGTGGATACCGGTTTTGGCCGCCCGACGCGCTCTAAGACTATGATTTAGAGCCCTTTTTATCCGGTTCAAATGATTCCATTTGAACCGGAAAGGCTCTATAGGGCCTGGCCGGAGCGCCCTGCCGCTACTTGAACAGCGACAGCAGGATCTGCGGCGTGGAGTTGGCGATGCTCAGGGATTGCTGGCCGAGCTGCTGAGCCACCTGCAGCGCCGACAGCCGCGCGCTGTCGGACGCGGTGTCGGCGTTGACCAGATCGGCGACGCCGGCCTGCAGCACCCC
>JAQGII010000036.1 GCA_028291305.1 Caulobacteraceae bacterium | reverse complement strand
TCACCGGGCGGGTGGCGGCGATGGTCCGGCCGTTGCTCGGCGACCTGATCCTGGACGTGGTGGTGGGCTCGGCGGCGCCCAGCCTGCCGGCCCTGTGCGCGGCGGCCAAGAGCGATCCGCACCTGCGCCTGCACGTCGACAGCCACGCCATGGCCGACCTGACGGCGGCCGCCGACCTGGCCATCGGCGCGGGCGGCTCCTCGACCTGGGAGCGCTGCACGCTCGGCCTGCCCACGGCGACGGTGGTGCTGGCGCAGAACCAGCGGCCGATGGCGCAGGCCATGGCGCGGGACGGGCTGACCCTGGCGGCGGACACGGCGGACGCTGACTTCGAAGCAGGGCTGAGCGACGCCCTGCGCGCCCTGATCGGCGACGCGGCGCTGCGGCGGGCGATGTCGGAGAAGGCGGCGGCCGTCTGCGACGGCCTGGGCGCGGAACGGGTGGCGCAGGCCCTGCTGGCCCTCCCATGACGGTTTAGAAGGCGGGAACCGCGAACCCCATCCGCTGCAGTCGATCGGCCATCGCCGGCCGGGCCTCGGCCCATTCGTCCGCCAGCAGGCCCAGTCCGAGCACGTCCTGCGGCTGGCCGCCCTTCAGCACATGGCCGCGAAAGCGCGCCTCGTCCTTGAAGCCGAACTTCTGGTGCAGCCGCCACACCGCCTCGTTGGACGCCAGCACCTCGCACCACAGCTTGCGCAGGCGCAGCGGGCCGAAGGCCCAGGCGATCATCCAGTATTCGACATAGCCGCCGACGCCTTTGCCGCGCACGGCGGGATCGGCCAGGTAGTAGGCCCAGGCCGCGCGGCCATGGGCGGAGTCGATGTCGTAGAAGTTGGCCAGGCCGACGGGCGCGCCGTCCACCTGAATGATCCAGTAGGCGCGCCGCGGATCGCCCGCGATGCCGGCGAACCAGCGGGCATGCTCGTCGGGGCCGATGGCGTGGTCGGTGTACATATAGGCGGCGACCTCGGGCGAGTTGCGCCACGCGTGCAGGCGGTCCCTGTCGCCGTCGTCCAGGGGCCGAAGCTTGACGTCCGCCGCCATCAGATCCTCCGGTCGCCGCCGAGCATGGCCAGGTCCGGGCGGCCGCGCAGGAAGGCGCGCACGTCGTCCGAGGTGAAGGCGGGGTTGGCGGGATAGAGGGCGTCGTAGACCGCCCGCACCAGCTCCAGGTCGTCCGGCCGGTCCACCGTCCAGCGCAGTTCGCCCTCGTCGGCGGTCTGGCTGAGGAAGGCCTGGGTGAACAGGTCTGGATGCCGGTAGAGATAGGGCGTGACGTGCTCGCGCTCGTAGGGCTGCATCGCCTCGGCCGCGGCCCGCTCCAGACAGGCGGCGCGCATCACCTCGACATCCAGGCCCTTGGGATAGGTGCGGCGCTCGGGGGTGTTGGCGGCATAGTCCGCGCCGCGCTCGATATGCAGGGCGATGGTGGCGTCGATCACGCCGGGGTCGGCCAGGGGGCAGTCGCCGGTCAGCCGCACCAGATGCTCGGCCGGGCCGTGCGCCTCGAGCGCCCCGGCGTAGCGGCCCAGCACGTCGTCCAGCGGACCGCGATGGGTCGGCACGCCCAGGTCGCGCAGGGTCGCTACGAGGACGTCGTCGCTGGGGTCGGTGCTGGTGGCGACCACGATCCGGTCGAGGCGGCGGCAGCGGCGCAGGCGCTCGATCTGCCGCGCGATCATCGGCGCGCCGGCCACCGGCTGCAGCACCTTGCCGGGCAGCCGGGTCGAGGACATGCGGGCCTGCAGGACGGCGAGGATCAGGGCGGCGCTCCGGTTGCACGGCCATCGTCGCCGGTCAGGGTGATTCCCGCCATCCCATGTCGTCCCCAACAACCGTCATCCCCGGTTCGCCCGGAGGATGACGGCTATGGGCGGCTCACACCCACTCGAGCTTGAGGATCTCGTAGGATTTGACGCCGCCGGGGGTGTTGATCTCCACCACGTCGCCGACTTCCTTGCCGATCATGCCGCGGGCCAGGGGCGAGGTGATCGAGAGGCGACCGCTCTTCACGTCGGCTTCGTGCTCGCCGACGATCTGGTAGCGGGCCGATTCCTCGGTGTCCTCGTCGACCACGCTGACGGTGGCGCCGAACTTCACCTGGGCGCCGGACAGCTTGGACACATCGATGACCTGGGCGCGGGCCATCTTGTCCTCGATCTCGGCGATGCGGCCTTCGATCCAGCCCTGACGCTCCTTGGCGGCATGGTACTCGGCGTTTTCCGACAGATCGCCGTGCGCGCGCGCTTCGCCGATCGCCGCGATCACGCTCGGACGTTCGATTGACTTCAAACGCTTCAGTTCATCGTCGAGGGACTGGTATCCCTCGCCGGTCATCGGCACCTTTTCCATATCGGATTTTTTGCTCGGGTTGCCCTTGAGGAGTCTCGGGTAGAGGTAGTCTGCCGGCCGCGGGCGCTGTCGTCCGGGGCGGAAAGCATAAGATCGCCAAAACGGCTTCGCAAGAGGCGCGTTCCCGGGTCCCTGCAAAGGATCCAAGGTTGAGAGCGTGACGGGCGGCGAAACCGCCTGCACTTTGGCCTGTCACGCACTCGATCAGCTGAAGGCGTAGCTCTGCAGGGCCCGCACTTCGAGGGTCTCCTCCCGGGCCGTGGAGATGGCCTGGGCGGCGGCCAGGGCGCCGGCGG
>JAQGII010000521.1 GCA_028291305.1 Caulobacteraceae bacterium | reverse complement strand
GGCCCTGACCGGCGGCAGCATGTTCATGATGTGGCTGGGCGAGCAGATCACCGCCCGCGGCGTCGGCAACGGCGTGTCCCTGATCATCTTCGCCGGCATCGCCCAGGGCCTGCCCCAGATGACGGCCCAGCTGCTGACCATGACCCGCACGGGCGCCCTGTCGGGTTTCGTCCTGCTGCTGATCGCGGTCATGTCCGTGGTCGTGATCCTGTTCATCGTCTTCGTCGAGCGCGCCCAGCGGCGCCTGCTCGTGCAGTATCCCAAGCGTCAGGTCGGCAACCGCATGTTCGGCGGGGAATCGTCCTTCCTGCCGCTGAAGGTGAACACCGCCGGGGTCATCCCGCCGATCTTCGCCTCGTCCCTGCTGCTGCTGCCGGCCACCGCCATGGGCTTCCTGGCCACCGCCAACCTGCCGCCCTGGGCCCAGTGGGTGCCGGGTCTGGTGGGCCAGCTGCAGCACGGCCGGCCGTTGTTCATGCTGCTGTACGGCTCTCTGATCGTGTTCTTCTGCTTCTTCTACACCTCGGTCGTGTTCAATCCCGAGGAGACGGCGGAGAACCTGCGCAAGTACGGCGGCTTCCTGCCGGGCATTCGTCCCGGCAAGCGCACGGCCGAATACATCGATTTCGTGCTGACCCGCCTGACGGTGATCGGCGCGGGCTATATCGCCCTGGTCTGCCTGTTGCCCGAAGCCCTGATGGCCAAGGTCGGCGGCAGCCTCTACTTCGGCGGCACGTCCATCCTAATCGTGGTCACCGTGACCATGGACACCGTGGCTCAGATCCAGTCGTACCTGCTGGCCCACCAGTACGAAGGCCTGATCAAGAAATCGAAGCTGCGGGGGCGTGGTAAATGAACCTGATCCTGTTCGGACCGCCGGCAGCGGGCAAGGGGACCCAGGCCAAGCGGCTGGTGGCCGAGCGCGGCATGGTGCATCTGTCGACGGGCGACATGCTGCGCGCGGCCCGCACCTCCGGTTCCGAACTGGGCAAGCGGGTGGCGGCGATCATGGATGCCGGTTCGCTGGTGTCCGACGATGTCGTCATCGACCTGATCGAGGAGCGCCTGGCCGAGGCCGAAGCCGCCGGGGGCGCCATCTTCGACGGCTTCCCGCGCACCGTGGCCCAGGCCGAGGCGCTGGACCAGATGCTGACGCGGCGAGGGCAGGGGATCGACCGGGTCGTTCGCCTGAAGGTCGACGACGAAGCCCTGCTGTCGCGGATCGCCAAGCGATTCGAGGCGGAGGGCAGGGCCGACGACAATCCTGAGTCTTTCAAGACGCGCCTTGCCGCCTACAACACCCAGACCGCTCCGCTGCTGCCCTTCTACCGGGGCCAGGGCAAGCTCATGGAAGTGGACGGGATGGCGCCTGTCGAGGCTGTAGCCAAGTCTATTGACGCGGCCCTGCAGGAAGAAGCCGCTTAGCTTTGGCTAAGCTGCAAAAGAGTATGGTTTTTGTGGCGCCACCCGGCGTCCGCCATTGACGGCAGCGCAATCGTGCATATAACGGTGCGCTTCCGCGAAAGAGCGCGACAGTCGCGCCGGCTCATCCGTTATCGGCGGATGACCCGGGGCTGCTTTCGCGTTTATCTGCGCGACTAGGAGAATTCAGGCGTGGCCCGTATTGCAGGCGTCAATATCCCGACTAACAAGCGCGTCGTCATCGCGCTTCAGTACATCCACGGCATTGGCCAGGCCAAGGCCAAGGAAATCGTGCAGAAGGTGGGCATCGAAGATGCGCGCCGGGTCAATCAACTGACCGACGCCGAAGTGCTGCAGATCCGCGAAGCCATCGACCGCGACTACACCGTCGAGGGCGACCTTCGCCGTGAGAATTCGGTCAACATCAAGCGGCTTATGGACCTGGCCTGCTACCGCGGGCTGCGTCACCGCAAAGGCCTGCCGGTTCGTGGCCAACGCACGCATACGAATGCTCGTACGCGCAAGGGCCCGGCCAAGCCGATCGCCGGCAAGAAGAAGTAAGGGCAGACCATGGCCAAGGAACCGGCTCGCGTTAAGAAGCGCGAGCGCAAGAACATCACTTCGGGCGTCGCGCACGTGAACGCCTCGTTCAACAACACGATGATCACCATCACCGACGCCCAGGGGAACACCATCTCCTGGTCTTCCGCCGGCACGATGGGCTTCAAGGGTTCGCGCAAATCGACCCCGTACGCCGCTCAGATGGCCGCCGAAGACGCCGGCCGCAAGGCGATGGAGCACGGTGTGAAGACGCTGGAAGTGAACGTGGCCGGGCCTGGTTCGGGCCGCGAGTCCGCTCTGCGGGCGTTGCAGGCGGTCGGCTTCACCATCACGACCATTCGCGATGTGACGCCGATCCCGCACAACGGCTGCCGTCCGCCCAAGCGTCGGCGCGTCTAAGAAACAAAAACTATCCCTTCGCCGGCGCGGTCCACGCGCCGGCCTTCGCGTTCGAGGGACTTCAATACCGTGATCGAAAAAAACTGGAACGAGCTGATCCGTCCTGAGAAGCCTCAGATCGAGACCGGCTCCGACGCTCAACGTAAGGCCCGCCTGGTCGCCGAACCGCTGGAACGCGGCTTCGGCGTTACCCTTGGCAACTCCCTGCGCCGCGTCCTGCTCTCTTCGCTGCAAGGCGCCGCCGTCACCGCCGTCCAGATCGACGGCGTGGTGCACGAGTTCTCCTCCATGGAGGGCGTGCGCGAGGACGTGGTCGATATCGTCCTGAACATCAAGCAACTGGCCGTGCGCATGCACGCCGAAGGCCCCAAGCGCATGACCCTGCGCGCCACGGGCCCCGGCGCGGTCACCGCCGGCCAGATCGAGACCCCGGCCGACATCGAGATTCTCAACAAGGATCACGTGCTCTGCACGCTGGACGACGGCGCCCAGGTGCGCATGGAATTCACCGTGCAGAACGGCAAGGGCTATGTCCCCGCCGAGAAGAACCGTCCGGAAGACGCCCCCATCGGCCTGATCGCCGTGGATGCGCTCTACAGCCCCGTCCGCCGCGTGGCCTATCGCGTCGAGCCGACCCGTCAGGGCCAGTCGCTCGACTACGACAAGCTGATCATGGAAGTGGAAACCAACGGCGCCGTGTCGCCGGTGGACGCGGTGGCCTATGCCGCCCGTATCCTGCAGGACCAGCTGCAGATCTTCATCACCTTCGACGAGCCGAAGAAGAAGGCCGACGG
>JAQGII010000505.1 GCA_028291305.1 Caulobacteraceae bacterium | reverse complement strand
CAGCTTCCTGATCGGCCGGGGCGGCGACGTGGTCACGGGGGGAGCCGGAGCCGACAGCTTCATCTTCAAGGAGACGCCCTGGAACGGCGGCCATATCACCGACTTCACGTCGGGGGCGGATGTCATCGACCTCAGCGGCCTGCTCGCGGCTTCCGGCTACACCGGGACCAATCCGATCGGCGACGGCTTCATCAAGATCGACTCCGACGCCAGCGGCAACGCCCGGATCTGGTCGGACCTCGATCACGTCAGCCCGGGCGCGGGCTGGTGGATGGTCACCACCCTCGATCATGTGGCCGCGTCCAGCCTCCACCTTGCCCAAGGGGCCAGCGGCTGGCTGATCACCTAGCTGTCGAAGCTATAGAGGTTGTTCATCCGGGGAGGGGCGGCGAAGCTGGGTTGCGACACTCCAGTTCCACAGCCGGAGCTCCCCGGATGAATGACGCCGCTTGGTCGAGCGGCGCCCAGACCCTGTCCGCGCAAGACGCCGGAAGCTTCGTTTCTCGAAGACTCGGCCGGCGCGATACCGTTGAATTCTCGAAAACATTTCGCCGGCGCCGATGCCCCAAAAGGCGGTATTGCGTAATTTCTTGAGAGCTCTTCGGGCTCGTCATGTGTCGTGGCGTGTAGAAGGTGTTGTAGACGGCCGCGCGGCTGGTCGACAATCTCCGGACTGGGGCCTGGGATTCGAACCCCTGCGGCGTCCGCTCGGCACATCGATCGGCGCAAGCCGGCTTCTGTTCCAGTTGTTTGAATTCGGGCCAATGGGGGCGTCGTGACCATCAACATCGCGCTGATAGCCTCATCGGTCGCCCTAGCGGCAGGGGGCGTGACCGATGCGGATGCGCGAACACAGGCAGACTGGCCGAGCTACAATCGGACACTGACGTCGGAACGTTTTTCTCCGCTGGCGTCTATCGATACCCGGAACGTTGGTGGATTGAAGATCGCCTGCACGTACGACACCGGTCAGATAACCGCCTTTCAGTCAGGCTTGGTCGAGGTTCACGGGGCGCTTTTGGCGACCACCGAGCATGACACGTTCTCGATCGACCCAAACACCTGCCAACAAAACTGGCGCGTACGAGAAGAATTCAAAGATAGCTATCTCGGCGCCCAGAGGGGCGTGGCTGTCGCGGATGGCCGCGTTTTCCGCGGCGCGGCGAACGGCCGCGTCTACGCCTACGATGAGAAAACCGGCAGCCGGCTCTGGGACACGACCATCGCGGATCCTGACAGGGGCGAATCGGCGCCTGCTGCGCCAGTCGCCTGGAATGGCTTGGTTTTCATCGGGAACGCGGGTGGCGACAGGCGCGGCGTGAAGGGGCGGATGTATGCGCTCGACGCCGCCACGGGCAAGATCGTGTGGGAGTTCTATCTTGTGCCGAAAACGCCGGGCGATCTGGAACGGGGCCCACAGGCGGTAGGCGGGCCACTGGCATCCACCTGGGGGAACGCAGACGGCGTCGAGATCACCGGCGGCGCGACCTGGACCTCCTATTCTCTCGATCCGGCCAAGGGCGAACTCTATGTTCCAGGTGGAAACCCGGCGCCCGATTTCGCTAAAGGGCTGCGCAAAGGCTCAAACCTGTTCTCCGGATCCGTCGTCGTGCTGGACGCCCGCACGGGAGCTTACAAGCGGCATTTCTCAGTCGTGCCGGAAGACTTTCATGACTATGACGTCGCCTCGCCACCGGTGCTGTTCACCTCGAAGAATGGCACTCGGATGATGGCGGTGACGCCCAAGGACGGCTTCATCTATGCATACGATCGCGCATCCAAGCGTCGTCTTTACCGCCTGCCTATGACCACCCAGTACAATACAGCCACGCCGATGTCGGCCGAAGGCGTGCGCTTCTGCCCTGGTACGCTGGGCGGGTCTGAATGGAACGGTCCCGCCTACGACCCTCAGCATGACTCGATCATCACGGGGCAGGTCGATTGGTGCTCGACTGTGCACTTCGACTCTGACGACGAGATCAAGTCCGTCGCCCGCGCGCAAGCGTGGTCGGGCTCTTCCAAGGACCGCTTCGGCGCACCCGATCCGCAATCAAAATGGGCGGGCTGGCTGACCTCGATCGATGCCGTCTCGGGCAAACAGCATTGGCGGTTCAGGGCGCCGAATCCGATCATCGCGGCCGTCACGCCTACCGCCGGGAATGTGGTGCTGTTCGGGGATATGGGCGGCAACTTCTTCGCCCTCGACAGCCGCACCGGCCAGAAGCTCGGCCAGTGGGACTTGGGCGGCGCGGTATCTGGCGGCCTGATCACTTACGACAGCGGCGCCGGTCAAAAGGTGGCTGTGACCACTGGCATGACCTCCAAGATCTGGCCGACGCCTAAGGTGACCGCGAAAATCGTGGTGCTGGCCGCGCCATAGCCGCGTCTCGACGTTTGCACATCCACGGTCCGCGCTTCGGGTTCGACCGGACGGCGCCGCGCCGCTACCATCGGCGCACTGGCCATGGGGCGGACGAGGCGCATATGCAGAAGACCGACGGCTCCCCGCCCGCCCCGCCGCGCCTGGTCCGCGCCGGGGTGTTTCCGTTTGGCCATTGGCGCGAGCGATACCGCGAGGCTGGTCTCAGCGTCATCCTGGCTCTGCAAGCGACAACCATATTTGTGGTCAGCCCGCTGGCCAGCGTGGGCTGGATCCGCGCCGACGCCATTGAGGTTCTGCGCTTCGGGCTGGCGGCTACCGCCATCCTGATCGTAAATCGCAACCGGCTGATCGGGGCCTGCGTGGCGGCGACCTTTGTCGTGTCGCTGCTGTGCCTCCTCTATCTCAGAAGTGGCGCGGCCAATCTGGCGATCCGCGAGACGAATATCGGCGTCACCGTCGCTTTCGACCTGGCGGTGGCCTGGACCGTCGCCCATGCCGCCTTCGATGCCGGCCGCGTCAACGTGCATCGGATCATGGGCGCGGTGATCCTCTACCTTTATATCGGCTTGATCTTCGCCAGCCTGTACCGCGTGTCGGCGCTGTGGCTGCATCCGTCGTTTTCCGGCCTGCAGACCACCCGCGGCGCTAATTTTGGCGAGTTGATCTATTTCAGCTTCACCACGCTCACGACGGCGGGCTTTGGCGACATCATTCCCGTGCATCCATTCATGCGCAGCCTAACGAACCTGGAGTCGGTGATCGGCCAACTCTACCCGGCAACCTTCCTCGCCCGGCTGGTCACCCTGCATGGCGCGGCCCAACGCGAGCCATAGCGATCGCATCCGGCTCGAACCCATCCACGTGGTCGGATGGGCTGAACTGCTGGGTCATTCCGCCCTTTTGCGCAAAGATGATTTGCTGCTTCAGCCCTCAATCGGAAGTCGCTCCCGTCGCTACCTTGAAAGCCGAAACCGCAAAGGCGGTATGCTTAGCGCGAGGTCCGACATGAGCGTCGCCATCAAGCGGGTTTCAGACCCGCTCTCATCCAGCCCTGGGACTGAAAAGTCCGCGGCCGATCGCGCCCGGCTGTTCGAATACAGCCAAGCCGCCAATCCGATCCGCGCCAACCTGACCCCGCGCATTCCGCATCGCCTGTTCACCGCGACGTTGTACGCGGACGGGCCTACGCGGGTCGTTCCGCTGGATCTCAGCCGAGAGCTGAAATGCGAAGGGCCCGCCACCGGCCCCGGGCTCTGCGCGAATTTTATCCGCCTGCTCGCCGGCGAGCCGCTGAGGCTGCGGGAAAACGTCTCGTCCCAGGTGTTCTACGTCATCCGCGGCGAAGGCGTCGCCCAGGTTGGCGAAGAGACCTTCGCCTGGTCGAAAGGCGACTTCTTCACCGCGCCAGGAACTCTGCCGACCCAACTCACCGCCTCGGCGGACGCCGCGCTGTATTACGTCCATGACGCGCCTTTGCTGCGCTACCTCGGCGTGACGGCCGACCGGCCCCGGTTCAAGCCAGCGCTGTTCGACCATGTCGCCGCCGAGCGCGAACTGGAGCTTGTCGCGGGCGACCCGGCGGCCGCCAAGCGCAGCCGCATCAGCGTGCTCCTGGGCGCGGAGGAGTTTCCCTTGACCCGCACCGTGACCCACGTGCTGTGGGCCATGTACGGCCTGACCGAACCCAGGACCCAGCAGAAGCCGCACCGGCATCAGTCGATCGCCCTGGACTTCATCGTCGACTGCGATCCCGGCTGTTACAGCCTGTTGGGCGTGGAGCTCGACGCCAAGGGCGACATCCGCAACCCGACCCGCGTCGACTGGCAGCCCGGCTGCGTGTTCGTCACGCCGCCTGGATATTGGCACGCACACTTCAATGAATCCGACCGCCGGGCCCGGCTGATCCCGATCCAGGATGCGGGCCTGCAGACCTATCTGCGAACGCTGGACATCCGTTTCACCTGAGCGTCGCCTAGAGCCCGCGCTCCCAGTATGGCGGCGCGCCAAACCGCTCGGCGATGAAGGTCAGGAAGGCGCGCACCTTGGGCGAGACCGTTTTCTTGGGCGGGTAGACGCCCCAGATGGCGGGCTGGGGGCCCTGCGCGATCGCCCAGGTCCATTCGGTCAAGAGGGGAACCAGGCGGCCGGCCTGCACGTCTTCGGCCAGTGTCCAGCTGGGCAAAAGGCCAAGGCCGAGGCCGTCGCGCGCCGCCTGCAGCAGGGCGTCGGAATCGTTGGCCCGGAAGGTCCCGGCGACCTTCACTTCCGAGGCTTCCGCCGCCGGATTGCCGCGCGGCCGCCAGACCCAGGCGTCCTTCGGCTGCAGGGCAAACATCAGACATGGCCGGCTGGCGAGATCGGCCGGCGTCACCGGCGCGCCGTGCTGGCGCAGATAAGCCGGGCTCGCCACAAGCAGCCTGCGGTGAGGCGCCAACTTCCGGGCGATCAGGGTAGAGTCGGCCAGGGCGCCGATGCGCACCGCCACGTCTATGCCGGTGTCGATCAGATCAACGGTGGCCTCACTGAGCGACACGTCCAGCCGCACCTGCGGATAGAGGTCGCGGAAGACCTTCAGGTGGGGCACGACATGCCGGCGACCGAAGGCGCCGGGCGCCGCGACGCGCAGTAGGCCCTGTGGCGTCGCGTTGAGCGCGCTGGTCGACTGCCGCGCGTCCTCCACCTCGGCCAGGATGCCGATGGCCCGATCATAGAAGGCGCTGCCAGCCTCGGTCAGGTGCAGGGCGCGGGTCGAACGGTTGAGGAGCGCCGCGCCCAGGTCGACCTCCAGCGCGCTGACGTAGCGGGACACGGTGGATACCTTCAGCTCCGCCTCGGCCGCCGCCTTGGAGAAACTGCCGAGGTCCACGGCCCGCACGAACGCCTTCATCGCCGCCAGATAGTCCATGGTTCTTCGCCCGCTGCTTCCACAGACCATCTGAGTGCGGGCCAGCAGCCTGCGCAAGGTTCGGCATGCCCTTTTCAGCAATAGCGTTTGATGTCGATCTGCGGGTATATTTTGCCTGTCCGTTTCGTCCCTGTCCAAGGAGGAAAACGGCCAGATGTTCTTGACCTACGGCAAGCTGGCGAGCCTGTCCTCCGGACTGGGCGTCGACATCACCTTCTTCTTCGCCTCGCAACGGAGCGCTCCCAGACAAAAAAGGGGCCGCCCCGAAGAGCGGCCCAGTCATAGGGAGGAAACGCCCAGGATGGGCGAACGGGGACATGGGCGATGAGCGCCCGACCGTCAATAGTGCTGGCGACGTTTCGGACCATGCCTGACCCAGTTCGGGTCAGATGGACGTCTCCTGGAAGGTCCGCTCGTTCGAACACCACGACAGCGTGCAACGACTACGGCCGCAGATGATCATGGCCGCTGAATTTGATCAGCTGTCTTAGGTCACGACCTTTGGTTCTACCGGCTAACGCCCACTGAGCTCGTTGCCGGCTTGGCTTGAAAACCGCATGTTCCAAACTGTCGCCAAAGCCGAGACCCCAGTGACCACAAGGAAGGCCAAGGTGAAATCCCAGAGCCCCGGAGTCGACCGGTGAGCGGCCAGCATCCCTACATGCAGAGCGGCCGCGCCCACGCAGATACCGAGCGAAAGCATCAGCTGCTGGAAGGTGGCGTAGAAGCTGGTGGCGGCGCTCATCCGCTCGGGCGGGATCTCGTCATAGGCGATGGTGTTGTAGGCGGTGAACTGGAACGACATGAAGAAGCCGCAGGCCGCCAGCACCGCGAAGATCGCCGCCACCGGCCAAGCCGGCCGGAAGAAGCCGCAGACGGCGTAACCGGCGCTGGCGATCAAGACGTTGAAGATCATACAGCTCCTGAAGCCGAAGCGCTTCAGAACGCCCGGGGCCAGCCACTTCATGGCCACCGAGCCGATGGCGCCGGCGATGGTGATCGTCCCGCTGGTCG
>JAQGII010000480.1 GCA_028291305.1 Caulobacteraceae bacterium | reverse complement strand
CGCCGGCATGCCCCCTCAGTCGCTTCGCGACAGCTCCCCCGCGAGCGGGGGAGCACGCGCGGAGCCTCTAGCCCGCCGCCGTCTCCAGGTAGTGCACGCTGAACAGCTGGGCCGGGTCGGTCCAGTGGGCGGTCGGGCGGAAGCCGGCGGCGCGGGCCAGGGCCTTGAAGCCGTCGATGGAATATTTGCAGGAGTCCTCGATGTGCACCCGCTCGCCCTTGGCGAAGCGGAAGGCCGCCTTGCCGATCCGCACGGTCTGATCGGCCAGGCTCTCCAGGTGGATCTCGATGCGGCCGGCGGGCACGTCGTAGCGGGCGCGGTGGGCGAAGGCGTCCACGTCGAAGTCGGCGCCGAGCTCGCGGTTGGCGCGCACCAGCAGGTTCTTGGTGAAGGCGGCGGTGACGCCCTGGGCGTCGTCGTAGGCCGGCTCCAGGATGGCCGGGTCCTTGCGCAGGTCCACGCCCACGATCATCGCCGAGCCTGGTCCCAGCCGCTCGGCCCAGGAGGCGAGGAAGGCGATCGCCTCGTCGGGGCGCAGGTTGCCGATGGTCGAGCCGGGGAAGAAGCCCATGCGCGGGCCGCCGCCGGGCGCGCTGGGCAGCTCGAAGGGCTGGGTATAGTCGGCGCAGACCGCCAGCACCGACAGGCCCGGCTTTTCCGCGTGCAGCGCCTCGGCCGAGGCGCGCAGATGGTCGCGCGAGATGTCCACCGGGATGTAGGCCGAGGGCTCCTCCAGCGCGTCGAGCAGGATGCGGGCCTTCAGGCTGGACACGCCGCCCAGCTCGATCATCTGCACGCCGGGGCCCAACCGTTCGGCGACCTCCGGAGCGATGGCGCGCAGGATGCCCAGCTCGGTGCGGGTCGGATAATATTCCGGCAGCCTGCAGATCTTCTCGAACAGGGCCGAGCCGCGCGCGTCGTAGAGGAAACGGCAGGGGATGGCCTTGTGGCGGCCGGACAGGCCGTCGATCAGCGCCTGGCGGAAGTCGCCTTGGTCCGGGCTGAGATCGTGGAACGCCAGCGGCTGGCGGGCATAGCCGGTCTGCAGGTCAAGCATCATCGGCCAGCCTCACGCCACTGAACGCCCAGCGCGCCTGGGGCGGGAAGAAATTGCGATAGGTGGAGCGGGCGTGGTCGGCGGGCGTTACCGCCGCGCCGCCGCGCAGGACCATCTGACTGCTCATGAACTTGCCGTTGTACTCGCCGATCGGGCCTTCGGGCGGTCGATAGCGGGGGTAGGGGCCGTAGGGGCTCGCGGTCCACTGCCAAAGCTCGCCGATCATCTGCTGGAGCCCACAGATGGGGGCGGCGGCGCGAGGATGGAAGAGGTCGGACGGTGCGGGCTCGGCCGGGACGGCGGCCTGGGCGGCGACTTCCCATTCCGCTTCAGTGGGCAGGCGGCGGCTGGACCAGCGGGCGAAGGCGTCCGCCTCGTAGAAGCTCAGGTGGCTGACCGGCTCGGAGCAATCCAGGCGGCGCAGGCCCGACAGGGTGAAGATCAGCCGCTCGCCGTCCTGCCGCAGCCAGTAGAGCGGCGCCTCCCAGCCCTCGCGGCGGACGGCGGCCCAGCCGTCGGACAGCCAGAATTCGGGCCGCGCATAGCCGCCGTCCTCGATGAAGGCGAGATATTCGCCGCAGGTCGACAGCCGGCTGGCCAGGACGAAGGGATCGAGCCAGGTCTTGTGGCGGGGCCCTTCGTTGTCGAACGCGAACGTTGCGCCCTGGTGGCCGATCTCCACCAGGCCGCCGGGGTGGGCGATCCAGTCCAGCGGCGGGGCCGGGGACGCCAGCTGGGCGCGGGCGGCGGCGTAGGCGGGGAACAGCGGGTTCAGCGAGAAGACGTGCTTGATGTCCATCAGGATCAGTTCCTGATGCTGCTGCTCGTGGTGCAGCCCCAGCTCCAGCACCGGCTCGATGTCGGGCCAGGCGGCCGCAGGGGCCGTCCCGATGAGGACCGCCATGTGGTC
Source organism: Caulobacteraceae bacterium (assembly GCA_028291305.1). Lineage (GTDB taxonomy): Bacteria > Pseudomonadota > Alphaproteobacteria > Caulobacterales > Caulobacteraceae > BOG-938. The sequence continues at coordinate 1,189 of JAQGII010000480.1, read as the reverse complement.
GTCCACATGCCGCCGATAGGCCAGGACCCGGTCCAGCGACGGCCGCGACAACAGTCCCCGCTCGGGGCGGGGCCAGCGTTCGCCGACGGCCTCGTAATAGGAATTGAACAGGAAGCCGAACTGCTCGTCGAACGGCTGGTAGGCGGGCAGGCGGGGGACGAGCAGGAAGGTTTCGAAGAACCAGGCCATGTGCGCCAGGTGCCACTTGGTCGGGCTGACGTCCGGCATGGACTGTATCTGCTGGTCCTCGGCGCTCAGCGGGCCGGTCAGCGCCACGGTGCGCGCCCGGACGGCCTCGTAGCGCGTCATCCAGGAACGCCGGACAACGTCTTCCTTCCCCGTCCGCTGGCCTAGGTCCGCCGCCCCCAAAGTCGCCTCGCTTGCTGTGCGCTGCTCCGTGCGGAGCTTGGGTGAACGGTACAGGACCGTTCGGGTTCTCCAAACCCGCTACATTTAGGAAGCCCGGATGCCCGGTGCGCGATCACGTCTCAGTTACAAACTAATCACGACGGTTTATGTGGTGCAGCCGAAGCCCTGGATATCTCAAGGCAATCGCTTTTTGCCGGCGAGTCGTGTATCAGCTCGCCAGGGTCTTCACAGAATGTTGAAGCCTGCGGCCGCAGGCGCGCCGCATCGCGGCGACGAGGAGTCGATGAATGAATGCATCCGTTCAGTTCGCCGAACAGTCGCGCCTGAAGGCGCCGGCAAACGATGGCGCCATCGAGCTCACCATCCTGATGCCGTGCCTCAACGAGGCTGAAACCCTGGCGGTCTGCATCGACAAGGCGCGCGGCTTCCTGGAACGCTCCGGCATCCTGGGCGAGGTGCTGATCGCCGACAACGGCTCCACCGACGGCTCCCAGCTGATCGCCGAGGATCATGGCGCCCGCGTGGTGGCGATCCCCGAGCGCGGCTACGGCGCGGCCCTGATCGGCGGCATCGCGGCGGCCCGCGGCCGCTTCGTCATCATGGGCGACGCCGACGACAGCTACGATTTCGAGAACCTCGACCAGATGGTCGAACGCCTGCGCGGCGGCGACGACCTGGTTATGGGCAACCGCTTCCGCGGCGGCATCAAGAAGGGCGCCATGCCCTTCCTGCACCGCTACCTCGGCAACCCGGTGCTGTCCTTCCTCGGCCGGCTGCTGTTCCGCATCCCGGTGGGCGACTTCCATTGCGGCCTGCGCGG
>JAQGII010000474.1 GCA_028291305.1 Caulobacteraceae bacterium | reverse complement strand
CCGACGCCGGACCGGTCCAGGCCTGAGGGCCTGCCCCGCGCGGCGCAAGCCAAGGCTTGCTGGCCGCCCGATTTAAGGCTGAGATCGGGCGGTGACGCGCGCCGCCCTCATCATCGACTGCGATCCGGGCGTGGACGACGCCGTCGCCCTGTTCCTGGCCTTCGCCTCGCCGGACGCCTTCGATATCCTGGCCGTCACCACGGTGGGCGGCAACGTCGACGCCATGTCGACCGCCCGCAATGCGCGGATCGTCCGTCAGATGGCGGGGCGCGAGGAGGTGCCGGTGTTCGTCGGCGCGGCCGCGCCCCTGGTCCGGCCGCCGATCGCCGCCAGCCATTTCCACGGCGAGTCCGGCCTGGGATCGCTGCCGATCTTCGAGCCGGCGGCCCCCGCGGCTCCCGGCGACGCTGCCTCCGCCATCGTCGAGATGGTGATGAGCCGGGCGCCGGGGTCGGTGTCTCTGGCCGTCACCGGACCGATGACCAACCTGGCCTTGGCCCTGCGCATGCAGCCGGCCGTCGCCCGGCGTCTGGGGCCGGTGGTGGCGATGGGCGGGGCGCGGTCGGAGGGCGGCAACATCACCGCCTCGGCCGAATACAACATCCACGCCGACCCCCACGCCGCCGACATCGTGTTCCGCTCCGGCTGCAGGCCCACGGTGCTGGGCCTGGACGCCACCCACCAGGTGCGCGCGACGCCCGAGCGGGTCGCGGCGATCGCCGGCATCGACACAGTCCCCGGCCGCGCGGTCGCCTCGCTCCTGGAATTCTGCGCACGGACGCAGGAGGCGCTGGTCGGCTGGGACAGCCCGCCCCTGCACGACCCCTGCACCATCGCCTGGCTGCTGGCGCCGCAGCTGTTCGAGGCCGCGCCGGTGCAGCTGCGGGTGGAGACGGACTCGCCCCTGACGATGGGCCACACGGCGGTGGAGTTCCGTCTGCCGGACCCCGCCAAGGCCACCGCCCAGTGGGTGACCAAGGCCAACGGCGACGGCGTGTTCGCGCTGCTGGCGGACCGGCTGGCGCGCCGATGACCGCCCCCCTGATCACCGTGGTTGGATCGGTGAACCTCGATTTCGTGGCGACGGCGCGGCGCCTGCCCGGTCCCGGCGAGACGGTGACGGGCGCGACCCTGGCGCGCCACCCCGGCGGCAAGGGCGGCAACCAGGCCCTGGCGGCGCGGCGGCTGGGCGCGTCCGTGCGGCTGGTGGCGCGGGTCGGCGCCGACGCCATGGCGGCCGAGGCCCTGGCCCTGCTGGAGCGGGGCGGGGTCGACCTGGCCGGCTGCACGGCCGATCCGGACCACGCCACCGGCGTGGCCCTGATCGCGGTGGCGGCGGACGGTGAGAACCAGATCGTCGTGGCGCCCGGCGCCAACGCGGCCTTCGCGCCCGAGCACCTGACGGGCCCGGTCGAGGGGGCGCTGATCTGCCAGCTGGAGCTGCCCGCCGCGACCGTGGCCAAGGCGGTCGCCGCCGCGACGGGCCTGGTCTGCCTCAACCTGGCCCCGGCCAAGGACCTGCTCCGGGAGATCCTGGACCGGGCCGACCTGATCGTGGTCAACGAGGGGGAGGCGGCCTTCTATGGCGAGGGTCTGCATCAGGCGCCCGGCCTGGTGGCCGTCACCTGGGGCGCGCGGGGCGCGGGGCTCTACCGGCGGGGCCGGCTGATCGCCCAGGCCGCGCCGCCCGCGGTCGAGGCCGTGGACACCACCGGCGCGGGGGACGCCTTCGTCGCCGCCATCGTGGTGGCGATGCTGGAGGGCCGGCCGCCCGAAGCCGCCCTGGCCTTCGCCTGCGCCGCCGGGGCCCAGGCCGCCACCCGGCCCGGCGCCCAGCCGTCGCTGCCGACGCGGGCGGAGGTCGAGACGTTGCTCAAATAGCTGCAACCTCGCCCCGGATGACGGTTTGGGGCTCGTCCCGCCGCTGCGTTAGGATCGTTGCATGACCAAGCCTGTCCTGGAATTGAGCCTGAAGGCCTACACCGCCGGCGACGCCGCCGCGCGCCGGGCCTTCTCCGACGACTTCATGCGCGGGCTGACGGAGCACGGCTTCGTCATCCTCAAGGATCACGGCGTCTCCACCGAGCTGCTGGCCCGCGCCTACCGGCTGGCGCAGGAGGTGTTCGCCCTGCCGCAGGTCGTCAAGCGCCGGTATGCCGCCGGCATGCGCGGCTACACCCCGTTCGGCGTCGAGCACGCCAAGGACTCCGGCCACCCGGACCTCAAGGAGTTCTGGCAGATCGGCCACGAACCCGGCGCGGACGGCGACTTCCCGCCCAACGTCTGGCCGGCGGAGGCGCCGGGATTCCAACCAACCTTCCTCGACCTGTTCGCGCGGCTCAACGAGACCGGCCTGGTGCTGCTGCGCGCCCTGGCGCCCAGGCTCGACCTGCCCGAGAGCCATTTCGACCCCCTGGTGCGGCGGGGCACGTCGATCCTGCGGGTGCTGCACTATCCGCCGCTGGCGGCCGACGTGGACCCGCAGTGCGCGCGCTCGGCCGCGCATGAGGACATCAACCTGATGACCATCATGGTCGCCGCGGCCGGCGCCGGACTTGAACTTCTGGACCGCGACGGGACATGGTTGTCGGTGGAGACCGAGCCCAGCAACCTGATCGTCGATTCCGGCGACATGCTGGCCCGCATGACCAACGGGGTGAATCCCCGCCACCACCCACCGCGTGGTCAATCCGGCCGGCCCCAACGTCAGCCGCTATTCGATGCCCTTCTTCATGCACCCGACCCTGGAGACCTCGCTCAAGGTCCTGCCGTCCTGCGTCGGCGACGGGGCCAGGTTCCCAGAGGTGACGGCGGGGCAGTTCCTGCACGAACGGCTGAAGGCGATCGGC
>JAQGII010000462.1 GCA_028291305.1 Caulobacteraceae bacterium | reverse complement strand
TCAAGCGCCGCGCGGTGCAATATGACATCGGCAATCCGCTCACCGCGTCGCGGATGACCCGCCAGCAGATCTCCGCCGGCCTCTACGCGCCCATTCGCGTCCTGCTGCGTGAGGACAGCGAGGCGCGGGTCGCCTTCGAATATGACCGGCCGGCCTCGGTCTTTGGCCAATTCCGCGACGCGGCGGTCGACCTTGTCGCCCAGCAGGTCGATCGCGATCTGCAGGCGGCCCTGGAGGACGCGGCGTCCTAGAGGGCGGCCCCTTAGCCGGCGCTCGGCGACCCGGTCGTCAATGCCTTCTTCCCGAACTGGTTCAGCGGATCGTTCAACGCGATGCCGGAACAGTGTGACCGATCACGACGGGTGGCTGGCGGAATACAAGGTCGTCAGCGCGGAAGCGCTGGTCTCCATGCCGACGCACCTCACCTTCGAAGAAGCGGCGACGCTGCCGTGCGCGGCCGTGACTGCCTGGTCGGCGTTGTCCGGGGTGAAGGCGGGAGACACGGTTCTGACCCAGGGCATGGGCGGGGTCTCGCTTTTCGCGGTCCAGCTGGCCAAGGCCCTCGGCGCCCGTGTGATCGCGACGACCTCCAGTCTTGAGAAGGCGCAGCGATTGCGGGCCCTGGGCGCGGACGAGGTGATCGACTATCGCGCCTCGCCGGATTGGGGTGACCAGGCGCGGGCGCTGACCGGCGGTCGCGGCGTGGATCGCGTGGTGGGAGGTCGGCGGTCCCGACACCCTGGCGCAGTCGGTGAAGGCGATCGCGTGTGGCGGCCAGGTCTCCCTGGTTGGCGTCCTGGCGGGCGCCGAAGGCACCATCGACTTCATGAGCCTGTTCTTCAGCCTCGCCACGTTCAAGCCAGTCGTGGTCGGGAGCCGTCGGGACCTGGAAGATCTGTGCCGGACGATCGAGCAGCACGAAATCCGCCCGGTGATCGACAGCGTCTTCGCATTTGAAGACGCCAAGGCTGGCTGGAGCCACTACGGCGACCGCCAGGTCACCGGCAAGGTGGTCTTCTGCCACTGATCGTCCTTCCGACGGGCCGGGCGTGGACCCCCTCCCGCGCGGCCCAATGCGGCACGCCAATCGTCTCCGAGCAGGTCCCAAAAGTCTCCGAGAGGACCAGAGAATGAGGTGCATGACATGCCGGCCTACGTGATCTTCATCCGCGAGGTCACTTTCGACAAATCTGAACTCGACGCCTATGCGGCGGCGGCGCCCGCCATCCCCCACACCAACGGGAGCTTTATTGCGGAATGACCTAGCCGATTCCCCAAGGAAAATGTTCTTGTTTTGTTCTTGGTCTTTGGGCTGGTTTGTGCGAGGATTTGGCGGTCGCCGAGATCGCCGATGATGTGATCCCGACGTCGATTATCCAACAATCTGGAGCAGGGGCATGACGGGATATCGAGCCGGCAGTGGCCCAGATAGCCCCGATAATCCTGGCAAGCGTTACTATCTGGAACTCAAGCCCGACACGCCGAGCGGACGTGCCGCGGCGGCACGGGCCGTCAAACGCTATCAAGGACTGACCGACGATAAGGTTCGTGGCGTCTTTTACGACCCAAAGAAGATCAAATGAGCCGCACGCCGCCTTACGCAAAAGCGCTCCACGCGCTCCTGAAACCGCTGGGTTTTAAGCGGAAAGGGGACGACTGGACTCGGGTTCGCGGCGACATGTGGGAGCGTGTCGATCTCCAGGGCAGCTGGCTCGGAGGCGTGACGGTGAACGTATCGGCAAAGGACCTCAAAACAGCGGAAATCCTGGAAGCCGTACCGTGCGAAGTAGAGCTTTGGTTGCCCCCGGTCTCCGAGCCCATCGGCCAATTGATCGATGGTTACAGTCGCTGGTGGAAGGACGAACCGAACGGCCCGGCCGAAATGGCCGAAGCGGTGCGGGTTTATGGGCTTCCCTGGTTTGATCGCGTGCGGTCGGTCGAAGACCAGGCTGCAAGATGGTATTGGAGGCATTCGGACAAGAGCCCCTGGCGTAGCCCCAGTCTTCCTGCTCTCGCAGTGACCTTGTATCGGCTCGGTGAGTTGGAAGAGGCGCTGGCGCTTTTCCAAGCGCCTGAGCGCAGGACCACAACTCCGAACTACGTCGCCAAGTGCCGATGCGTGGAGCGCTGGCTCAAGGCTCAGGCTTTAGAGTCGGGCGGGGCCGCTCCATAGCTAGGGCGGACTTGCAAGCGGGCCTCACTGGAAGAGTTCACGCCCACGACCTGGGAGGATTTCGCACGCGAGATTGGGATGGGCGCACCCTTCGTGCGGCGCCGGGCGTCCAGCTTAGCTGAACTGATCCTGGGGCGCGTCGAAGGGGTAGCGGATGAAATTGCGGCCGCCGGCTTCGACAGTCCGGACCTCCACCGGTTCGTCGACGTGATCCACCGTAGGGCTCAGACGCTCCTCGAGCTCGGGGTGGTGAAGCCCGGGAATCTCGGTGCTTAAACGAGCTTCGGGGTCCTGAAAAACTTACACAGGGCTTGCGCTTAAAAAATATTCCAGAATTAAGAAAACAACATCATGTAATTCATAGCGACACTTTAGCGCATGACTTACGCATGAAATAAGAAAATTGATCATCATAGGTTATGAGCCACTTGTTCAACACAAGCCCATGCTCGCGCTTCGGATAAGGCGACCATCAAGATTTGCCCCGGCGCGGCGAACCTTATGGAAGCGGAATGCTGGCGCGCGCTGACCAGAGGTCAGGACGCCACGCTTCAGTCCAAAGGCGGCGTGCGACTTGGTTGTTCTGAACACGGACGATCTTCCTGCCGGCGGGCCCCGGCGCCCCTACCGCCGCCTGCGGGCGCAGCTGTCGGCTTCGAGCGCGATGACCGGCGTTGCACGCCTGGCCGCCTGCGCCCTCGCAAGCTCCCTGAGCCTGGCCGCGGCGCCGAACGCCCTGGCCCTGCCGATCGACGGCGCCGTCGCGGCCGGCGTCGCCGGCCTGGCGAGCGGGCCGGGGACCCTGACCGTCACCCAGGCCAGCCAGAATCTGGTCATCGACTGGCCGAGCTTCAGCATCGGCCAGGGCGAAGCCGTGACCTTCGTCCAGCCGAACAGCAGCTCGGCGGCGCTCAACCGGGTCCTCGGCGCGGACCCGTCGAGCATCCTGGGCAGTCTGTCCGCCAACGGCAAAGTCTTCCTGGTCAATCCCAACGGCATCCTGTTCGGCAAGGGGGCGCAGGTGAACGTCAGCGGCCTTGTGGCGTCCTCGCTCGGCCTCGCCGACGCCGACTTCATGGCGGGCAGGTACAGCTTCACCGGCGCGGGCCGGGGCGCCGTCCTCAATCAGGGGACCCTCAACGCCGACGGCGGCTACGTGGCCCTCCTGGGCGCGAACGTCAGCAACGAGGGGGTCATCTCGGCCAGGCTGGGCGCGGTGGTCCTGGCCGCCGGCAAGGCCATGACCCTCGACGTCGCCGGCGACGGCCTGCTGAGCGTGGCCATCGACGAAGGGGCGGTCGATGCGCTGGCGCGCAACGGCGGGCTGATCAGCGCCGACGGCGGCCGCGTGACCCTCACCGCCCGCTCGGCGGGCCTGCTGCTGCGCACCGCCGTGAACAACGCCGGCGTCATCGAGGCGCACAGCCTCGAGGAGCGGGACGGCGCGATCATGTTGCTCGGCGACCCCCAGTCCGGCCGGGTCGATGTGTCGGGCGTCCTGGACGTGTCCGGCGCCGGCGCCGGGCAGTCGGGGGGCCAGATCGTGGTGTCGGCAAACCAGGTGGCCTTCACGGGCCACGCCCGGCTCGACGCCTCCGGCGACGCGGGCGGCGGCTCCGTGCTGGTCGGCGGCGGATACCCGGACCAGGCGTCGGCGGTCGCGATGGCGGTGACGATGGATCGGGGGGTCGTGATCTCCGCCGACGCGACCGGCGGCGGCCCTGGCGGCCAGATCATGCTCCTGTCCCAGGGCCAGACCACGGTGGACGGGACGATCACCGCGCGGGGCGGCGCCGGGTTCGGAGACGGCGGACTGGTGGAGACGTCGGGCCTGCAGGTCAGCCTTGGCGACGACGCCCGCGTGAACACGCTTGCGGCGGCGGGCAAGACCGGCCTCTGGCTCCTCGATCCGGTCGACTACAAGATCGCCGCCGCCGGCGGGGACGAGACCCCCGGCGCGGTGACGGTCAGCCTGGCCACCTCGAACCGTTTGATCAGCGCCACCAACGACATCACCGTCGCCGATGCGTTGACCTGGACGACGGCGCAGACCCTGGAGCTCAACGCCGGCCATGACGTGCTCATCAACGCGGCGATGACCGCGAGCACCGCCGGTTCGCGGATGTTGCTCGTGGCCGGACGCAACATCGAGATCAAGGGCGCGCTGACCGCCAGCGCCGCCGGCTCTGTGATCGAGCTGAGCGCCGGCCAGGACGTGAACCTCAATGAGGCGATCACGGCCAGCGGCGGAGGCGCCGTGATCCTCAGGGCCGACAGCGACGGCACGGGCGGGCTCGCCGGCGGTACGGTGCGCCTGGGCGCGTTCCCGGTCGCCTCGACGTCCAAGACCATCTACTATTCGCCGGAGAACGGCTACGGCTCGCCCAACGCCTACGCGGGCTTCACGTCCTACATGTGGGTGTTCGCCGACGCCCAGGACAAGACGTACGACGGCGGCGTGGGCGCCACGGCGGCGTTTCGAGGCGATCCGACCGTCGCCGGAACCAAGGCCGTCACCCTTGCGGGCGGCTCCATCAGTTTCGTGGACAAGAATGTCGGGCCCGCCAAGCCCGCGACGTTCAGCGGCTACAGCATCAATGGCCTGGACTCGGCCGGCTATGCCCTCTTCGCGGCCGCAGGCTCCACGACCGCGGCGATCACGCCGGCGCCGCTGACGGTCACCGCGGCCAACGCGGCCAAGACCTATGGCCAGACGGCCAGCTTTCCCGGCACGGCCTTCACGACCACCGGCCTGCTGGCGGGGGAGACGGTCGGCAGCGTGACGGAGGCCAGCTCCGGCGCGGCGGCCACGGCGAGCGTGGCCGGCGGCCCCTACGCCATCACCGTCAGCGGGGCGGTCGGCGGGACCTTCAGCGCGGCCAACTACGCCCTCGGCTATGTCAACGGCGCCCTCACGATCACCCCGGCGGCGCTGACCGTCACCGCGGACAGCACGTCCAAGGCCTACGGCCAGACGCCGACCCTCGCCGGCTCGGCGTTCACGTCTGCCGGCCTGGCCAACGGCGAGACCGTGGGCAGCGTGACCGAGGCCAGTTCCGGCGCGGCGGCCACGGCGAGCGTGGCCGGCG
>JAQGII010000419.1 GCA_028291305.1 Caulobacteraceae bacterium | reverse complement strand
CGTCAAGAAGAACGGCATCATGATCGTCGACGTGGCGCTGAAGCTGGAGCGCGAGGAGGGCATGGGGCCGGAGGAGGCGGTGGTGCGCGCCTCGCACCAGCGGCTGCGGCCGATCCTGATGACCACGGCCTGCGCCTTCCTGGGAGGGGTGCCGATGATCCTCGGCCACGGCACCGGCTCGGAATTCCGCCAACCGCTGGGCTGGGCCATCGTCGGCGGCCTGCTGGTGTCGCAGGCCCTGACCCTGTTCTCGACCCCGGTGATCTAAGTCTACCTCGACCGGATGCGTCGCCATTTCGGCCAGGAGGGCAAGCAGCCCGCCCACGCCACGGGCCATCGCCCCGCGGCCCCGGCGGCGGCCAAGGAGCTGACGCTCGGCGACGGCTAGGGCTCGTCAGGCGAAGGCGGATGCCGGTTTTCGCCGCCCGGCCTGCTCCAACGCTCCAGCTTTTCGCGCGTCCGCAGCTTGACCGTCCCGTCGCCAGGGGCCAAGCCGACCGGAGAGGGCGGGGAGCTTGCCGATGCTGATGAAATCCAATGCCGCGGGCCCGAGTACGCGGCGAATCCTGGGCGCCAGCCTGGTGGGCACGGCGGTCGAATTCTACGATTTCTACATCTACGCCACCGCCGCCTCCCTGGTGTTCGGGCCGATGTTCTTCCCCGCGGCCTCGCCCACCAGCCAGCTGCTGTCGGCCTACGCCACCTTCGCCATCGCCTTCATCGCCCGGCCCCTGGGGGCCAGCGTGTTCGGCCATTTCGGCGACCGCATCGGGCGCAAGTCGACCCTGGTGGCGTCGCTGATGTTGATGGGCGGCTCGACCCTGGCCATCGGCTTCCTGCCCACCTACGCCGTGGCCGGCTGGCTCGCGCCGGCGCTGCTGTGCGTCCTCAGGTTCGGCCAGGGCTTCGGCCTCGGCGGCGAATGGGGCGGCGCCACGCTGCTGGCCGTGGAGAACGCCCCGCCGGGCTACCGCGCCCGCTTCGGCATGTTCCCGCAACTGGGCGCGCCGGTCGGCTTCGTCGCCGCCAACGGTTTGTTCCTCCTGCTCGGCCTGCTGCTGACCCCGGACCAGTTCAAGGCCTGGGGCTGGCGCCTGCCCTTCCTGGCCTCGAGCCTGCTGGTGGCGGTGGGCCTGTGGGTGCGGCTCAAGCTGAGCGAAACCCCGGCCTTCGCCCGCGCGATGCGGGAGGCGCCCCCGCCCAAGGCGCCGCTGCTGGTGGTGCTGGCCCGTTACCCGCTGCAGACCGTCGGCGGCATCTTCGCCGTGGTGGCCACCTTCGCCAATTTTTACCTGTCGACCGCGTTCGCCCTCGGCTACGGCTCGACCGCCCTGGGCTACAGCCGCCAGGCCTTCCTGGGCGTGCAGCTGGGCGCGATCGGCTTCATGGCGCTGGGCATCGTCCTCGCCGGCTACTGGGCCGACGCCACCAGCCCGCGCCGGGTGCTGATGTGGGGCTGCGTCCTGACCGCGCTGGCGGGCCTGCTCCTGGCCCCCATGATGGGCTCCGGGTCGCTGCTGCTGGTGTGGGCCTTCCTGTCGCTGGCCCTGCTGCTGATGGGCTTTATCTACGGCCCGCTCGGAGCCTTTCTGCCCGGTCTGTTCCCGACCCGGGTGCGCTATACCGGGGCTTCGATGGCCTTCAACGTCGGCGGCATCATCGGCGGCGGCCTGACCCCCTTCGTCGCCACGGCTCTGGCCGGCCGCGGCGGTCTGGCTCCCGTCGGCCTCTACCTCAGCGCCACCGCCCTGATCAGCCTGGTCGCTCTGGCGCCGTTGACCCGCCAGGAGCCCTGACCAGGGAGCCCCGAATCGAGACGGGCCCCATCGCCCTGCGATGGAGCCCGATCGTCGTCAGGCGGCGGCGGCTAGTTGTCGTGCTTGGTGATCACCTTGCTGCCGTCCGGATTGGTCTGGACGGTGGTGTCGCCGGTGGCGTTGGTGTGCGTGCGGGTGCCGTTCGGCTCGACCACCGTCGTGGAGCCGTTGGCGTGGTCGGTGATGACATTGCCGTCGCGGTCGACCCGCACCCAGTCATGGGCGGCCGAATAGTAGCCGTCGCCGTATTCGCCGCCGCGATGGATGATCACCACCTTGCTGCCGTCGGGCCTGATGATCGTTCGCTGCTCGTCGGCCATGGCCGGAGCCGCCGTCAGAGCGCCAGCCGACAGCAGTCCGCTGGTAAGAGCCAAGCAGAGGAGGATGCGCTTGTTCATTTTCCTTCTCCCGTTGCGGACGTCCCATATTGTCGTCCGGAACAGGAAACGGCAGTCAAGGAAAAAGGATGCGGCGTTGGTCAGTGATGTAGGATCAAAACTTGAATCGGTCGCGCAAAGGCAAAGCTTAACCTATACTGTGGTGTCGATTGATAACGTGTTATTTTAGACAACTGCCGCCGCCTAATGAGACCGAGTCGCGCGGCGGCCTGAGGCCGGCCAACGAGCGCAGCCTGCGGGAGGCCTGACGCGAGCCTGGCGAGCTATTTAAGCCTCACTGTGGCGCCGCGGGTACAGCGCGCGCGCCCGGCGTTCTGCCATAGTTGATGGGTAACGGCGTCTTTGCCGTAAGGCAGGGATGGCCGCGACCGATAGGGCGCAGCCGATTCGAGCCGGTTGCGCCCTTTCCCTTTTCAGCGATGATCCGATGCCGGCCCGGAGCGCCTAGCGCTTCTTGCCGAGCTCCGCGGCGATGTCCTTGACCAGGCGGCCGACCTTGCGGTGGGCGGCGGTCAGCTGGTCGCGCGTCACGCCCCAGCGCTTCATCCAATATTCCACGGCCTGCCGCTCGGACAGGTCGAGCCGGTCCTTGTCGATGAAGCCGCGCTTGTCCTTAAGCCCAGCCATGATGCCTGTCGGGGTGTTTAGCGGGCGCCGGTGAAGAAGCGTGGCTCGCCCTTGACCACGACCTGGGTCAGGCCGCCGGCGGCGCTGACGGCGCGGGCGCGGCGCGAGGCCGAGGCCATCACTTCGTCGCGCGAGCCCGACATGTCCGAATAGGCCCCGTCATGCTCGACCGCCCAACCGCCTTCATGCGGGGTAACGGTGAAGATCAACATGGGGGGGGACTTGGACATGGAAGTCTCGTTTCGTTCGGTACTCTGGTCGTGCGGTACTGGTAGAAAACGCCCGCGCCCCGCTCCGGGCTGGCCGGAACGAGGCGCGGGCGCGAACTTAAGCCGATTGCAGTTGAGCGGCCGACATCTTGCCGCTCTTGCGGTCGCGTTCCAGTTCGAAGCTGAGCTTCTGACCTTCATGCAGACCGTTCATGCCCGCGCGCTCGACAGCCGAGATGTGCACGAACACGTCGGCGCCGCCGTCGTCGGGTTGAATAAAGCCAAAGCCTTTTTGGCCGTTAAACCACTTCACTGTTCCGATAGCCATGGAATGTCCTTTAGAGATAGAGTTCGCGCGCCGAAACAAGAATAGGCGCGATCAAAATTCGATTGGGATCAGCAGAGCAAGTCCGGCGCTCAATCCAAAAAAACCGAGCAAGGGAGAGCGACCGAACCTTCGCGATATTCGATGGACGACAGTCGCATATGACGACGAAATCGGCAAATTATTTTTGAAAATCCGCGGTCCGCGGTCCATGATATTGGGTAGGTCGTGCGCGCTTTTTGGGCGCGGCGTGGGGAATCCCGTCCGGACCGGTCGCGGATTTGGCACTGAACGAGGAGCGCGGACATGGCCAAGGGTCAGAAGAAAACCAACAAGGAAACGCGCAAGCCCAAGGCGCCCAAGGTCAAGACTATCGCCGCCCAGCCGTCGATGAAGGGCACGCCCGCCCGGTCCTGAGCGTTTACGGCGAAGGGCGCCCGCGTCCTTTGTGCATTGCGGTGAACACCGTTTAGGGGCACACGCCGGAGCCGCGCCTCCCCGCGGCCTTGCCCGTCTGTGCCTGGGAACACCCATCGATGCCCTTCGTCAATCTGAGCCCCTCGCTCGAGCGCGCCCTCGCAGACAAGGGCTATGCCGAACCCACGCCGGTGCAGGCCGCAGTGCTGCAGCCCGAAGCCGAGGGGCGCGATCTGCTGGTTTCGGCCCAGACCGGCTCGGGCAAGACGGTGGCCTATGGCCTGGCGCTGGGCCCGACGCTGATGGGCGAGGGGGAGACCCTGCCGCCCCCTGGCCCGCCCCTGGCGCTGATCGTCGCCCCCACGCGTGAGCTGGCGCTGCAGGTCGAGCGGGAGCTGCACTGGCTCTACGCCGGGGCCAAGGCCCGCGTCGCCGTCTGCGTCGGCGGCATGGACGCGCGCCGCGAACAGCGGGTGCTGGCCGCCGGCTGCCACATCGTGGTGGCCACGCCCGGCCGCCTGCGCGACCACCTGGAGCGCGGCAACTTCGACGCCTCGGCCCTGCGCGCCGTGGTGCTGGACGAAGCCGACGAGATGCTCGACCTGGGCTTCCGCGACGACCTGGAGTTCATCCTCGACGCGACGCCGCCGGAGCGCCGCACCCTGTTGTTCTCCGCCACCCTGGCCCGCGACATCGTCACCCTGGCGCGCAGCTACCAGCGCGACGCCCTGCGCATCGACACCCAGCCGGACGTCCAGCACGCCGACATCGAGTACAAGGCCTTCCTGATCGCGCCCAACGAGATCGAGCACGCGGTGGTCAATGTGCTGCGCTTCTTCGACTCGCGCGGCTCGATCGTCTTCTGCCACACCCGAGAGGCGGTGCGCCACATGCACTCCAACCTGGTGGAGCGCGGCTTCGCCGCCGTGGCCCTGTCGGGCGAGCTCAGCCAGAACGAACGGACGCTCGCCCTGCAGTCGCTGCGCGACGGCCGCGCGCGGGTCCTGGTCGCCACCGACGTGGCCGCGCGGGGACTGGACCTGCCGGACCTGGGCCTGGTGATCCACGCCGAACTGCCGCAGAATCGCGCCGCCCTCCTGCACCGCAGCGGGCGCACCGGCCGGGCGGGCAAGAAGGGCGTCTCCGTCCTGCTGGTCCCCTACACCCGCCGCCGCC
>JAQGII010000432.1 GCA_028291305.1 Caulobacteraceae bacterium | reverse complement strand
CATCAGTTCACCGCGACGGCACGCCCTGCCCAGTTCGCTGAAGGAGCGGCTGCTCGCGGCGCCCAGCAGGTTGGGCAGGCGGTCGTGGGTTTCGGCGTTCACCTGCGCATGCCGCATATAAGGGCCGTAGCCGAACATCATCCGGCGGCAGCTGGGACTGCTGCACCGCTCCTCGCGCGGCGACGGGTGCAGCTTCAAGACCGCGTCGAGCAGCCTATAGGGCCAAGAGGCGCCCCTCGCGGTCTGCCGGTAAGTGCGCCAGCCGAGGGCCTTGACGATGTCGGCGAGACGAACGGCGCCCTTCAGGCGAGCGAGCCAGGGGACCGTGAAAAACAGGCTGGACTGCAGGCACACGGCGGAGCGGACGAGGCCGCCCAGGCGACCTTGAGCCAGGCTCATCAGGAGGGTCATGCCCCCCGCGCAGAAGGCCACGCAATCCACCGCCTCCACGCCCGTGCGCCCGGCGACATATTTGAGCGCGGCGGGCCAGTCGTACCGGGCCGCGTCATCTAGCGAGTAGCCGGGGCAATCGACCTCGGGAGAGGCTCGCCAGTCCAACAGCCAGACGTCGTGTCCGCGCTCGACCAGGTATTCGGTCAGATTGCACTCGATGCTGCTCAACAGGACGACTTCATTGGTGATCCCGTTGCCCGGGGCGAACACAACCGGCCCGGCCATGCCCCCGAGATAGCGTACGAGCCGCAGAGTAACTCCGTCATCGGTGCGGACCTGGTGCACTTCCGGGGCCGGCAGCCGCAACGGCCGCTCGGGCGCCAATGACGTCTGGTCCTGGGTCTTCATGCGGCGGTCTCGGTTTCGAGAGGAAAAGCGGGGGCGTATTGCTTGTAGAATTCGTTGATCAACAACCCGTCGGGGTCATAGCGGCGCTTGGCGGCGAAGAACGCGCCGATTTTCGGGTAGGCTTGGGCAAGCTGCGCCGGTTCGGCCACACGCTGGTAACACAGGTAGTAGGCGCCTCCGCAGGCAAGGGCGCAGTCGAGCAGCCGCCTCAGCACATCTTCGGTCCGGCGAATGGAGGCCTGGTCCAGCGTCTGCTGAAAGAAGATGACGAACGCGAAACTGTCCTGGCGCGCATAGGTCAGGAACGCATCGGTGTTCTTGTGGATGATGCGCACGGTGGTGTTGAGGATCCGGATCGATCCTTCGTTCAGGATCGGCTGGGCCAGCGTGACGAAGTCCATGAACCGGTCGCGGGGGATGAAATACTCCTGGAGCCAGTCGGCGGTGGGGCGGCGGGTATGATCCACCACGCTCCAGGCCTCACGCACTGTGGCGCTGCGCCGGCGGGGCTTCATGTCCAGCCTGTAGACGGCTTCGCCAACGAGCCGGATGCGCCGGGCCCAAGCGGCGCGGCGGATCAACCAGCCCACGCAATGTTCGAACCACGCTGAACGGGGTGGTCCCGTCAGCACGGGCAGGGCGTCGGCGGCCAGTTCCGCGTCCTGAAAATATTCGATTGTGTAAAGCCGTTCCCAAAGGCGGCCGTCGGCGATGTCGAACCGGGCGTAGTGGAAGTGCACGCTAGGGTCCGTGAGTACGCTGCGAGCGACATGCCCCGGATATTCCGTACACTGCATAATCGAGACGCCGCGGCACCGGTAGATCGTGTTCGCGACTAGGACCAACGTCGCCTCCAGCACGATGCCGAACAGCCCCAGCCCCCCGAGGACGAGACTGAACAGTTCGGCGTTGGTTTGGCGATCGGCCTCCACAACGCTGCCGTCCGCCAGCATGACCCTGATGGACAGGATGCTCCTGGCGACGACGCCCACGTCTATGTTGCGCCCATGGGCATTGATGCTGATCGACCCACCCACCGAGAACACGCCGTAGCTCTGGCTGGAGGCTACCGCCAGTCCGTGCCCCTCCAATTCCAGCCGCAGGCGGTCCCAGATGACCCCGGCCTGGACCCGTGCCCACCTTTGGTCAGCGTCGATGTCCACAATTCGGTTGAATTTGCTCATATCGAGGATGACGGCGCCGTCCGCCTGATAGAGGCCGCCTTGGCTCTTGCCCGCTCCCCTCGCGATGACCGGTCGCCCCGCTCGTCTCGCCAGCATCAGTGCCGCGCGCACCTCCGCTTCATCGGCCGGCGCGACGAGCGTGATCCCCCTGGCGACATAGTGTTTGCCGTTGTCGACGATCGAGGTGTCGCTCATGAGCCGCGTTTAGAGTCGAGCGCCGTCATAGGTGCAGCGTTTCATAGGACCGGTACGCGATGACGCATTCCGCACTCCCGTGGGCGAGGCTGGCGGCGAACTCCAGCGGCGCAACCAGATCCAGAAGGCGCCATCCGCTTACCGCGCCATCATCCTTGGCGTCCTCGACCAGCATCGAGCCCGCCGCACCCTCGTCCAGCCGCACGGTGAAGGATGGGAAGCCATAGGCGAACCCCTCTCCCCGGGCCTTGGCGTAGGCCTCCTTGCGCACCCAGCCGCGCAGGGCGGCGCGCGGCCGGTCGGCGTCCGGCATCTGCTCAAGTTGCGCCCGCTCTGCGTCCGAGAAGGTCCGGCGGGTCACCCCGCGCCAGTCGTCATCCAGCCGCCCGCACGGCTCCACATCCACACCCACCGGACCCGCCCCCGAAACCGCCAGCAGCATGGTCTCGCCGCTGTGCGACAGGTTGAACTCCGGACCGTTTACCAGCCGCGGCTTGCCGTGCGGCGCCGTCACGAACTCCAGTTGAGCCGCCGGAAGACCGACATAGGCGCCGAGGATATGGCGCAGAACGGACCGGGAGCAGACCCGCCGGCGACGTTCCATTGGATCGATGGCAAAGTCGGCGCGCGCACGCTCCTCGGGCGCCAGACAGTCCGAAACGCCGGCGCCGTCCAAAGCCGCGGTCCAGACCGCGATTTCGCCGCGGCCCAGCCTCATTCCCCGGCCTCCAGCAGGGGCCCGCCCACCAGGAACTGGGCCAAGTCGGTAACGGAAGCGGAAGCGTGGGCCGTAGGATCGCGCAGAAGGCGCGCGCTCTGCTCCCCAAGGCCGGGGAAAGCCTCGAGCGCCGCCCTCAGGTTCGACTGTACTTCATCCAGACCGCCGGCCCGACCGGCGGCGACTGCAGCGGCGAACTCCGGGTCACCAGCCAGGGGCGTGTCGTTGTCGCCTTGTGGACCAAGGGCGTTCATTCGCCCGATGACAAAGGCGCTGCGCTCCGCGAACGGCATGGCGCGCAGGGTGTCCGGGTGGATGGCAGCCCCGATGAAATAGTCCTGCTGACCAGCGTTCACCGGAAGCTCCAGGCGAGCCGGCGCCTCGGCCAGCGGGAGACCGCCCGCAAATCGAACCGGCAGGATGGGCAAGCCCTTGGCCAGAGCCAAGTCGATGAGCACCGAACTCACCGATTTGACCGTCGCGCCGGCCCGGGTGGCCCGGGTGCCTTCGGTGTGTACCAGAAGCGACGACGGGCGCTCGGCAAGCTCGCCGCCATAGTCATGCAGCAAGCGCAGCAGATCGGCAGGCCGCGCGCGATCGAACAGCCACAGCTTCAGCGGATTGCTCCCGCCCATCACCTCGTCGGAGCGCCGATGGATCATGCCGACCCAGCTGTCGCGATGCTCCTGTTTTGCCACCGCGCCGGCGGGCATCTGAGCCAGGGCCGCGACAATGGACAGGAACAGGAACGACTCAACCCCTGTCTGGTGGTTGGCCAGGTAGAGAACGGGGCGCCCCGTCAGGCCCCCGAAGCCGTCCGGATCGGCCAGGATGACGCGGCGTACGAAGCGCTGGATCAAGGCGATGCCAAGGTCGTGGACGAAGCATTGCCCGCCGCCCATGCGCTTTGACCATTCCTTCTGCAGCCGGCGCCAATCCAGAAGCTCCGGCGCGGGGGAGCGGACCTCCACAGCTCCACCTTGCTCGGCGACGGTCAATCGCCAGGCATTGAGGGGAAGGTTGCGGCAGATGCCGTCTGCGTCAACGTTGATGTCGCTGGGATGCAGGCGCAGGACCGCCGCGGCGTGGTCTCGGACGGCGATCGCGCGGGCTGCGTCTTCGCCAGGCTCAAGCCCGTAGATCGAGCCCAAGGTGCCGGGCAGCCAGTCGGTGTCGAGACAAGCTTGGCGGGTCAGTGTGGTCACGCCTTCCCCCACCTGCGACAACGCCACCCCAGGCACATGGCGGCGCTCCGCCATAAAAGCCCGGCGGGCCGGTCCCGGCGCCTCGCCGAGGCGGCCTTTGGGCAGCAGCACCTCGATCAGGTCGAACATGGCGATGATCGCTCCATCCCGCAGCAGGCGCAGATGGGTGCGCATGAACCGGTCGCCCTGGATGCCGCGCAGGCGAGCCTCAACCTTTCGGGTCCCGCCGGCGCCCAGGGCGCCGAACAGGTGCAGGCCCTCGATGTTGACGGGATAGGCTGCGAGCCCCGGCGGCAGGGCGGGCGCCCACAGGCCCGGGTCGTCGTGCGGGATGCAGTGCAAGGCGGCGTCCAGAACGCCGGGGTGCAGCAGACCCACAGGCGCGCCGCTCCGGTCCGCGTCGAGGATGGCGCTGGCGCCATTGCTCCCGCGCCACAGCTCGCGCATCAGCTGAAGGGCCGGGCCGTGGAACAGCGCGCCGGTCCGGTAGAGATCCTCCACCGGCCGGGCGTCTCGCAGGGGCTCCAGGTCTTCCAATCCCTGGGCGGCCGCCCGCACGCCGAACAACACCTCGGCGGTGGCGACCGTCACATTCGCGCCGTCGCGCAGGAGTTTTAGGATGACTTGGGCACGGCCGGGGCCGACCATCTCCACCTCGGTGCGGCCCTCGACGATCGGCTGCGGGAATGACACCCACTGGCGCGCCTCGGCCCGGGCGATCCCGACGACCTCGAGGCCTGGATACAAGGGGGCGGCGGCGGCGGCCATCATCTCCAGTTCGTAGGTCAGCGGCAGTGCCGGCAGGGTGTGGGTCGGGCGGTGGTCCTTAACCCAGGCCGCCTCGCCCTGAATGTCCAGGCGCCAACGATCTTCGCGCCTGCCGCCGGAGGGGTCCTGCGGCGCCCCTTCGACCATTCGCATGCCCAGGCGCGGCGCCTGGTAGATCTTCAGGCCATCGGCCATCAACACGGCGGCCCCGATCACGAATGGACCCCGGGCGTCACGGCCCCTTTCGTGGACCTCGAACTCCACGGCCACGGTGTCGCGTTCGGGGGTGACCTGGCCGCGATAGCGCCAGACGGCGCGCTCGCCGATCGCCAGAGGCTCGAAGCGGGGCGCGGTCAGGCCCTCGTCCATGCCCTCCAGCAGCATGAGCGACTGCATCGCCTGGAGCATGGCTTCCACACCCAAGGACCCGGGCTGAACCGGATCCTGGAAGAAGTGGGCCTTGAAGAACCAGTCCTTGGCGGCCACGTCCTTTTCCGCGCGGATCAGGCCCAGGCCCTTGGCCCCGCCCTCTGGCCAGTAGCCGCTGATCCGGTCGATCATCAGCAGCTTGGAGTCCGGCAGGCGCGCGGAGCGGCCGAACAGGGCCGGCGGGCGGGCAGCCAATTGGATCGTGTCGCCGGCGGCACGCGCTGTGTCGGGGACCTCGCGGCCAAATCCTTTCTGGTTGGCCATGGCCTCGGGCGGGAAGAAGCCGAACGCCGTCTCCACGTCTAGCAAGGGCTCGCCGTCCACCGTGCAGCGCACCGTGAACTTCTCGATGATCAGGTCGCCGACCTTGTCGAGGGACACCATCTTCACCTCGGTGGTGATCGTGCGGTGTCCCGGGCGGACTTCCCGGTGCTGCACCGCGTCTCCGTCCAGATTGCGGAACAGGAGCTCCGGCTCCCCGGGCTCTCGGTGCAGGGTGTAGGAAGCCAGCCAGCCGCAGGGCTGCAGCGCGACTTCCATCAGGACGCAGTTGGGCATGGTCGCCGCGCCATTCTCCCCGAAGTACCAGGCATCGGCCGGCACGTCGTAGACGGCAGTCACCCGTCCCCCAGCCCGCATCGACGCCATCTCGCCCGATAGCTCCGTGATACGAGTCATGAAGTGGTACGGCGGCCCCGGCAGGCGCGGCGAGCGGCCAGTCCCATCATAGCGGGCGAACCCTGGTCCGAAGGCCTGTGAGGGCTGGCCCAAGGCGCAGTTCATCAGCGAACGGTAATCCAGGGCGAAGTCACCGATCCGCGCCAGCGGCCGCGGGTCGGCTAGATTGGTTCCGGTCAGGGCCACGGGCATGCCGCTGAGCGGCCAGTCCGGCACCAGTTGCAGGGCTAGGCGCTCGCACAGGAAAGCCTTGCGCCCGTCAACCGTACACAGCACGTGGGCTCGCAGGGTCGGCACGTCCCCTTCCAGTACCTCGTCCACGAACAGTTCGTAGACGATCAGCCTGGACCTGGGGGTCACCTGCCCGCGACACAGGAAGGTGTAAGGCTCACCCCGCACCGGCTGGAAACGCCAGCCGTCGCGCTTCAGCGTGCGTCCCGTGGCTGCCATGTAGAAAGCCATGGCCTGCAGACAGGCGTCGGCCATGAGGGTGCCCGGCATGCACGGATCGTTCTTGAAGTGGCCGTCGAAGAACCACTCGTCGCCGCGCACCTGCTTTTCCACCCGCATATAGCCGCGTCCGGCGGGACCGCCGGCGAAGTCGAGAGTTGTGACCTCGCCCAGGAAGTTGCGGTGATCGGCGGGCGTGGCCGGGGTGCGGGTGTGGGTATCCGCCCAGCTGAAGCCCGGTCCGAAACAGGCGCTGAGGTCCCCCTCCAGATAAGCCCGCACTTCTGCCTGGGTGAAATGCGTCTTGCGCGTCGGTTGTGGCGCGGGATCGACCCGGCCGTCGGAGGTATAGTTCGCGGTCTCCGCGGACCAGATGACGCCGCTGGAGCCTTCCAGCTCCTCTGCGGTGAAGAACCCTGCCTGACCATTGCGGACTGAAATGCGCCGCTGGCCGCCGATCCGGCAGTCGTAGTGGAAGAAGAACAGCCGCACGTCGCCCTGGCGAGCGTGGCCGTCCACATGGATCTCGTACTCCAGGGTGTCGCCGGGCTTGGGCAGCTCGCCTTCGAACGTAAGCTCGCAGCCGAGCAGGCGATACGACCGCTCGCCCTTGTTCAGGGCGTCTACCCCAAGCCATGAGATCAGCAGCAGATCCGCCTGACCGCATTCGATGAACACGCCCGGCGGCATCCTGCCGTGGTGGAGATACCAACTGTCCTCACACACGTCCGTGGCGGTCCAGATCACCCCCTTGCCCATGCTGTGCGGCTCGCCTTCGATCCCGAGCACACGGTCGCAGAGGAGCAGCGGCGGCTCAGGCATGCGCACCTGCACGGCGTGGCCGTCCTGTCCGGCGAAAGCCGGCCCGAACACCGAGGAGATCTGCCCCCCAGCCAGGATCTCGAGTTGGGCGCGGTCGAACTTCGGCCCGGGCAGGGCGTGAACCGGCGCGGCGATCGGGGCGGGCTTCACCTCTACAGGAAGCGCAACTGTGGCCTCCTGGACAGCGGCAAGCGACGGCGGCGCGGGCGCATCTGCGGGTTGGAGCGGCAGCGCGCCAGCGTGCAGCGCGCCCTGGATCCTCGTCAGGGTCTCGGCGTAGGCCTGAATGGCCCCGGCCTGGGCGCGCATGTAGAGGCCATGCGCTTCCGCCATGCGCTGATGAGCGGCCGCCAGCAGGGCATCGCGTTCCGCCAGCGAGGCCCGGGGCGGCGGCAATTGCACAGGCTGCGGCGCAAAAAGCGTGGGAAGCGGGGCTGGCGCTTTCGCGGGCGAAAACGCCAGAGGCTGCGCAAGGGGCGCCAAGACCGGCGGGCGGGGCAACAGACGCTCGCCCGGGACTCGCGACTCGGGGCGAGCGCTTACAGCAGGAAGCGGCGGCAACGCAGGCAGGTCTCCACCATCCGGTTTCAGGCGGAAGGACACCAGGGGCTGCGCAGGGGCGTGAGGCGGGCTGGCGACCTCGCTCTGCGCCTCTAGGGCGCCTAGATCCACGGCAACGCCGGCGCACCACAGCTGGGCCGCGGCGCGCCACGCCTGCACTTGTGCGGGAATGCCGAACCGGTCGAGCGGCACGGCCAAATGCTCGCGCTCGCCGAGAATCTCGTCGATGGCCGTGGACAGGCTGCCGCGCGGGCCATGTTCAACAAAGATCCGCACACCATGGCTCCACGCCTGTTCGACGATCATCGGGAAGTCGACCGTACGCAGGGCCTGGCCTGTCAGGGCCTCGGCGACGCTGTCCTGGTTGGGCGAGAACACCCCGCCCAAGGCGTTTGAATAGAAGCGGATGTCCGGCGGCGGCGGGGCGGTCGGGCGCGTATGGGCGGCGCGCCACGCAGCCTCGAAGGGCTGCACCGCTTCGCAGTGGACAGCCAGATCATGCCCCAGAGGGACGGCAGGTGGATCGCCAAGGGCGGCCAGGACCTTGCGGCACGCATGGGCGTCGCCGCCGATCACGCAGTCTTGCGGGCTGTTGACGATGGTCAGGTAGGCGCGCGGGGTTTCGGCCACGGCCGCCTTCACCGCCTGGGCGGACGCGCGGACGCGCAGGTTATCCCAGACGACAGGCTCGCCGTCGGCCAGCCCCCAGTGGGCCCGCACAGCCTCGAATTCATTGGCCAGGGCGCTGCTGTAGAGCGCGCTGGCCTGAACATCGTCGAGCAGGTCATTGATCTCGCGCCACAGGCCGAAGGCGAACATGGCGTTGGTCTCGCCCGAGGACAGACCAATGGAAGCGTTGGGCCTCACCCCCAGCACGTCCAAGCTGAAGCTGGCGTGCAGCTGGCACAGGAAGGACGAGCCGGCGAGTTGGTGGAACGGCTGCCCCGCTCGGGGATCATCAGCGCGGTAGATCCAATCCGCGGCCAGGGTCGCGCCCGGCAACCGAGCGTTCAGGCTATCGGCAAGCCCCGGCATGGCCAGCAAAAGGCCTCGCCCCATCCCCGGATAGGCCGAGGCGGCGCCGGTGAAGGCGAAGGCCAGCTCTCCTGCCAGCGGCCCGGCGCGGAAGCTGATCCCTTCGATGGACCAGGCGTCGCGATCCGGCTGGGACAGCACCCCCTGCAAAGCGCGTTCGCGCAGGGCGGACAGCTCGTCGGCGGCGCCGACGATGGCCAATCGGCAAGGGCCCTCGCCGCCCGCCTCGTCGGCCCGGAGAGCAGCCAGCAAGCTCTGGCGATCAGCGGCGGCGTAGCGGCGCATGCGCAGCGGCGCCTGAATCCGCAAGGCTGGCGTGGATGCAGCCGTCTCCAACCGCCACGTGGCCTGTTCCTGCTGGAACGAGGCGTTACACACGTCCACGCTGATCCGAGCGCCCGTGCTCAGCAGGGGCTGTACCTGTCCGTCGGCGCCAACCTGGGCGCGGGCGCCCAACATCTGCAGGCCGAACGCGACGTGTAGCAGGCCAGACGAGGCATGGGCGTGGCCGAGCGCCTGGACGAGAGGACTGTCGCCTGCCGCGTTGCTGAGCTGGGCGGTGGCGTCACCTTGGCCGCGCGAGATCAGGCCGAGGATCTCGTCGCCATCCGCCCGGGCTTGCTCCGCCTTCTTCAGCACAAGCATGACGGCCGCGTCCGCCGGGCGCGCGCCGTCTTCGCCCAGCACGGCGCGGCAGGCCGCTTCGTTAAGGGGCTCGCGGCCGAAGTCCACCGCCCCGACCAGCGCCACGTCGATCTCGCCGCGCTCCAGGGCGGTCAGCGCCAGGTCCAGGGCCGCGTCGCCGGACAGCTCCTCCCGGGACACCGCGAAGCTTGGCCCCTTGAGGTCCATCTGGTTGGACAGGCGGTTGGCGGTGATGTTCGGCATCTTGCCGATTACCGCCGCAGAATCGAGCGGCTCGCAGGCAAGGTCGGCGATCTCGGCAGCCCATGCGGCGGGCGCTGCTATGCCGGCTTCCCGCATCAGGTCAGGCCAACGAAGCCTGACACCGTGGCGGCAGACCCGGGGATCGGTCTGCATGCCGATGAACACGCCGGTGCGGTCCGGATCGGGCTGCGCGACGCCCTGCAGGGCCTGGCGAGCGACCTCCAGCAGCGCCAGCTGCTGCCCCAGGGCCTTTTTCAGTTCGGCGGGCGGGGAGGTCAACTGGCGAGCGCCCAGGCCCAGGATATCCGCGTCGAAAGTCCCATCGGGCGTCTGTCCGCCCAGGAGTCGCTGTGCAAAGGCGATCGCGTCCGAATCCTGGTGGGTGCGGAGGCCGAGGCCCACCACCGCCATGGGCTGGCGCGCCGGCTGACCGGTCTTGCGCCGCGCGCGCCGGGGCTCCCCTTGCGGATGTTGCTGGACCAACAGGTGTGCGTTGTTGCCGCCAAAACCGAAGCCGCTCACCGCAGCGGTACGTTGGCCGTCGCACT
>JAQGII010000406.1 GCA_028291305.1 Caulobacteraceae bacterium | reverse complement strand
TTGGGATTACGGAACACGAACTTGGACGCAAGCTTGGTGGTCTCGTAGTCGACCACGGTGCCCAGCAGGAACAGCACCGCCTGGGGCTCGATCAGCACCTTGACGCCCTTGTCCTCGACCACCTCGTCGTGGGGGCCCGCTTCGGCGGCATACTCCAGGATATATTCCTGGCCGGCGCAGCCGCCGTTCTTCACTCCTACGCGCAGGCCCGCATAGGGCTTGTCGGCCTTGTCCATGATCTCGCGCACGCGCTCGGCGGCGCGCTCGGTCAGGGTGACGACCTGAGGCCTGGGGCGGCGGGGACGGACCTGGATCTCGGTCTGCATGATGATGCTCAGAACATGTTCAGTTGCAGCTTGGCCTCGTCGGACATCCGCGACGGGTCCCAAGCGGGATCGAAGACCAGGGTCACATCGCAGGACTTGATGCCCTCGATCTTCATGATGGCGTCCTGCACCCAGCCGGGCATCTCGCCGGCCACCGGGCAGCCGGGCGCGGTCAGGGTCATGTCGATGGCCACGTCCCGCTCGTCGGACACGTCCACCTTGTAGATGAGGCCCAACTCGTAGATGTCGACCGGAATCTCCGGGTCGAACACCGTCTTCAGCTGGGTGATCAACCGATCGGTCAGGGCGTCGAGCTCCGCTTGCG
Organism: Caulobacteraceae bacterium; assembly: GCA_028291305.1. Classification (GTDB taxonomy): domain Bacteria; phylum Pseudomonadota; class Alphaproteobacteria; order Caulobacterales; family Caulobacteraceae; genus BOG-938. The sequence continues at coordinate 3,520 of JAQGII010000406.1, read as the reverse complement.
CGAGGGCGCCTGCGTCTTGCGTCTGGCTTGGGCTTGCGTCGTCCATCACGAGAAGAAACCTTGAGCTTTGACGAGGGCGTCGACGAACGAGTCGGCTTCCTCAAGGGTATTATATAGGGCGAAGGATGCGCGCGTGCTCGAGGTGAGGCCATATCGGCGCATCAAGGGTTCGGCGCAGTGGGTTCCGGCGCGCACCGCCACCCCGTAACGGTCCAATAGCTGGGCGATGTCGTGGGCGTGGGCCCCGGCGACGGTGAACGAGAAAATGGCGCCCTTGCCCGGCGCGCCGCCGATCTCGGTCAGCCAGTTGGCCCCCTGCAGGCCGGTCTTCACCCGCTCGTAGAGCGCATGCTCGTGGGCCCCGATGGCGGCGCGGTCGAACTGCTCCAGCCAGTCAATGGCGGCGCCCAGGCCGATGGCCTCGACGATGGCGGGGGTGCCCGCCTCGAACCGGTGCGGCGGATCGGCGTAGGTGATCGCCTCCATGCTGACCGAACCGATCATCTCCCCCCCGCCCTGGTAGGGCGGCAGGGCGGCCAGCCGCTCGGCCTTGCCGTAGAGCACGCCGATGCCGGTGGGGCCGTTGAGCTTGTGGCCGGAGAAGGCGTAGAAATCGACGTCCAGCGCCTGCACATCCACCGCGCCGTGGACGATGGCCTGGGCCCCGTCCAGCAACACCGGCGCGCCCACGGCATGGGCCGCCGCGATGATCTCAGCCACCGGATTGATGGTGCCCAGCACATTTGACATGTGGGTGACGGCGACCATCCGGGTGTTCGGGCCGAGCAGTGCCCGGAAGGCGTCCATGTCCAGCCGCCCGTCGTCCAGCACCGGGATGAACCGGAGCACGATGCCGTGGCGCTCGCGTAGGAAATGCCAGGGCACGATGTTGGCGTGGTGCTCCATCTGCGACAGGACGATCTCGTCGCCGGCCTTCAGGCCCAGGCCGTAGGACGAGGCCACCAGGTTGATCGCCTCGGTGGCGCCCTTGGTGAACACCACCTCGCCCACGCTCGGCGCATTGATGAAGCGGCGCACGCTCTCGCGGGCCTTCTCGTAGGCGTCGGTGGTTTCGTTGGCCAGGGTGTGGAGGCCCCGGTGAACGTTGGCGTAGGAGCGCTCCATGATGCCCGACATGGCCTCTATCACCTGGCGCGGCTTCTGGGCGGAGGCCCCGGAGTCCAGGTAGATCAATGGCTTGCCGTTGACTTCTCGCGAAAGGATCGGGAAGTCGGCGCGGGCGGCGTGGACATCGAAGCTCACGACAGCCCCCGCAGGCGCTCAGCTACCCAGGCCCGCACGGCGTCCTGCGCCGTCCCATGCTCGATCCGGTCCACCACCTCGCCGACGAAAGCCTCCATCAGCAGGGCGCGGGCCTCCGCTTCCGGCAGGCCGCGCGAGCGGATGTAGAACAGCGCCTCTTCATCGAGCGAACCGACGGTGTTGCCGTGGGCGCAGGAGACATCGTCGGCATAGATCTCCAGCTCGGGCTTGGCGTCGACCTCGGCCCCGTCGTTGAGCAGCAGGGCGTGATGGCCCATGCGCGCGTCGGTGCGGTCGGCCCCCTCCTCGACGGTGATCCTGCCTTGGAACACCCCCCGCGCCTGATCCTTGACCAGCCCCTTGGTCAGTTGGCTCGTGACCCCGTCGGGGGCGGCGTGGGTCAGGACGGTGGTCAGGTCGGCGTGGCGCTTGCCGGCCAGCAGGTAGAGCCCGTCCAGCCGCGCCTCGGCCCCGCCGCCGGGGTGGCGCACATGGGTCTCGTGCCGTTGCAGGCGGGCGCCAGAGGCGATCACCGTCTGGCGGAACCGGGCGCCCGGCGACAGCTCCACCTCGCTCTGGCTCACAGAGACGGCGTCGGCGGGCTCGTCGAGCAGGACGATCCGCTCCAGGCGCGCGCCCTCGCCCATGCTGATGGCCAGGCCGAAGTCGGAGACGTAGCCCGAACCCGCGCCTTCGTAGGTCTCGATCAGCGTCAGGTCCGAGCCGGCGGGCAGCTCCAGCGCCAGCAGGCCGGAATGGGCGGTGTGATCGGCCTCGGCCACCACCCGCAGGCGCAGGGTGCGTGGCGCGCCGGGCACGGCGACGAAGCGCAGGACGACGGAGCGGCCGTTGACCACCACGATCTCATTGTCGGCGACGACCTGCGCCAGCGGCGGCGGGCTCTGCGGGGCTGCCGCGGCCGGCGACGCCTCCGGGATCGCGCGCAGCACGCCCTTCAGGTCGCTGTAGCGCCACGCCTCGTCCCGCCGGCCCGGCAGGGCCGACGCGTCACGGGTCTGTATGGCCTTGACCAGGCTCACGCCGCCGCCTTCGCGTATTGGTCGTAGCCCCGTTCTTCGAGCTCCAGCGCCAGTTCCGGGCCGCCCGAGGCGACGATGCGGCCGCCGGCCAGCACGTGCACGCGGTCGGGTTTGATGTAGTCGAGCAGGCGCTGGTAGTGGGTGATGACCAGCATCGCGCGGTCGGGCGCGCGCATGGCGTTGACGCCTTCCGACACGATCTTCAGGGCGTCGATGTCGAGCCCCGAGTCCGTCTCGTCGAGGATCAGGAACCTGGGCTGCAGGATCGCCATCTGCAGAATCTCCATCCGCTTCTTCTCGCCGCCGGAGAAGCCGACGTTGAGCGGGCGCTTGAGCATGTCGAAGTCGATCTTCAGCTTGGACGCCGCCTCGCGCGCCAGCTTCAGGAACACCGGGGCGGAGACCTCGCCCTCGCCGCGCGCCTTGCGCTGGGCGTTGAGCGCGGCGCGGATGAAGGTCAGGCTGGGAACACCAGGGATTTCAAGCGGATATTGGAAAGACAGGAAGACGCCCCTAGCCGCCCGTTCGCTGGGATCCAGCGCCAACAGGTCCTCGCCGTTGAGCGTGGCGGAACCCTCGGTTACCTCGTAGCCCGAGCGCCCGGACAGGGTATAGGACAGGGTCGACTTGCCCGCGCCGTTGGGGCCCATGAGGGCGTGCACCTCGCCGGTCGGGATATCGAGGGACAGGCCCTTGATGATCTCCTTGTCGCCAATGGAAACGCGCAGGTTTTCGATAGAAAGCATTGTCATTCCTAAATAATCGTCATCCCACGGGCGCTCGAAGAGCGAACCGGGGGACCCAAGCGCGATGTCCGCTTGGCTGCCGTGGCTTGGATCACCCGGTCAAGCCGGGTGACGACGGTTTGGGAGCGCCCCATCAGCCGACGCTCCCCTCAAGACTGATCGCCACCAGCTTCTGCGCCTCGACGGCGAACTCCATCGGCAGCTCCTGCAGCACCTCGCGCACGAAGCCGTTGACCAGAAGTTGGACCGCCTCCTCCTGCCCCAGGCCCCGCTGCATGGCGTAGAACAGCTGGTCTTCGGACAGGCGGGTGGTGGTGGCCTCGTGCTCGAACTTCGCCGAGGCCGTCTTGGCCTCGATGTAGGGCACGGTGTGGGCGGCCGAGTGCTTGCCGATCAGCAGGGAGTCGCACTGGGTGAAGTTGCGCGCGCCCGAGGCCTTCTGGTGGGCCGAGACCAGGCCGCGGTAGGTGT